>JAVEXH010000212.1:0-5598 GCA_034004175.1 Spirochaetia bacterium | reverse complement strand
AGGACGAGGCGATGTTGTTGTGGAGGCTGATCTGTACCAGGCCCTGGTGGATGGCACCCTGTCGGGAGCTGCTCTGGATGTCTGGTATACCTACCCTGAAAAAGGCCAGACCGAGGGCTGGCCGTCCCGGTTCCCCTTCCATGAGATGCCGAATGTAGTATTGTCGCCCCATGTGGCCGGTTCCACCCACGAAGCGGTGGACATGAACGTGGTACAGACAGCGGAGAATGTGTCGCGCTGGGTGCTTACTGGCGAGGCCAGGCACAGGGTGGATCTGAAGGCCAGTTACTGAACGAAGAGCTCCCTGGGACCTTCAACCAGCAAGTCGGGATAGCCACGGTAAGCGCTCATCACGTCGTACAGCAGTTCGAATGGTGTAGCGTCCCGGTCAAAGCAGAGGAAGGGCAGGGCTTCCAGGGCCCGCGGGCCAGGCAAGGCGTTGCCCAGTACCAGAATGGTCTCAAGCTGCTGGAACTCTTTGAGTGCCCGGATGGCCAGGCTCTCAGAGTTTGTGGAGAAGAAGATCCTGGTCTGGAAATTGGGCTGGGGATCCATGGAAAACATCTTGGTCAGCTCGAAATAATGTTCGGGTGACATGAAGGCATCGGTGAGTCTGGCTATTATGGCTGCCGCCGGGATGGCCGCGTCCGAGTGCAGCACCAGTTGCCAGAGGCAGAAGGGATTGTCCTTGCGGATTTCCCTGGCTGCCCTGGCAACCCGGGCGGCACCTTCGGGGTCATCGGCGTCGAGCATCAGTGTGACCGAGGCGGCCAGACGTTCCGGTGCCACAAGCAGCCCATCAAGGGCTCCCTGTTTCCGGAGATCAATGAAGGATATGTAGCCTCCACGCTCCGGCCGGAATGACGGAGCTACAGGTCGGTTCCAGGCTACATCGAAACTTTCCTCGAAATCCGCCACTGCGTCGAGCATGTCATCCTCTGTCATCCAGCTTGTCTCAAGGACATAGTAGGGCGGATTCTCCAGGAATTCCTGGATGCCGAACTCTTTTGATGCATCCCGCAGGGGAGTTCCCGGAGCGAGGGACAAGGGCTTCAGTTCCGTATCCTGGCCCATACCTATCATGGCCAGATAGTCGAACGTGTCTATGGTTGTTTCGTAGCTGTCATGGGGTAGCCCGAGCACCGCTTCGGGCTGTACCGCCGCATTGGCGGCTGCCATGAGCTGGCAACCCCGCTCGAAGCCATCCTTGTCCAGACTCATGCCAAGGACTCCAAGAGCCAGTGGATTGGTGGTGGGCAGGAGGGCCCGGGCACTGGCGATGGATGCATCGGCTAGAAGATGAGCAATCTCATCATTGACAGCTGCCGGATCCAGGTGGATATGCAGGCCCATCCCTGCCTCGTTGGCCGCTGCCAGTGATTTGATGAAGCCAGGAAGGTCGGTCCTTGCATCGAAGCGGGGATCGATGATGTAGATGTCACGTACATCCAGGCCAGAAGCCAGGCGTATCACTTTGGCAGCCCTGTCCCGTGGCCAGTACCGGACAGACCCCATTGGCCGGCCCAGACCGCGCTGGGCTGGCAAGCCATAGGACGTCCGCATCGTTTCCACGACAACGGGTTTGTCGGTAGAAGGAACAAGTATGCCCTCCAGGTATGGATCGGGCAGGGTGGAAAGGTCCAGTTCCTTACTGGCCACATACAAGGGCTTCAGGGCCTTGTGGGCAAGATCAGCCAGAAGTTCCACGAAACAGAGTTCCGCCTCACCTTCTATGAAGGCATCGAAGGTGTGGGCACTGAAAAGAGGGGTTCCCTGTACAGCTTCCGGTCCCCAGGCCATGAAGTGGGTGGATGGCATGAGGCTGCGCAGGCGTCTGGCTATCCATTGTGACCGGTCCAGGTTGCAAGGTTCCAGGCGGAAGGCTGCGAGGTCGGGGGCGGCATTGAAGATTGCCAAGGCTATGGCCGCATCCCCGCCGTGGTCGGCGGTATCCTGATCCAGCATGGCACAGTCGTTCCGTCCGATGGCCTTGACTGCACATGCGTAGGCTATCAGATGCCCTGCATCCACTGGTACGTTCAGGCGGGAGGCTTCGCCGGAAGGATCCTGTTCAGGTAGCTGGATAAATAGGATCTTCATGGTCGTTTTAAAGTTCCTGGAAGCAGACTCATGGAATCAGGATAGCGTATAAGGCTGTTCTCGCATAGTGTCTATGTCATGTTTCAGGTCCGGGCTTGTGCCGGTGCTGCAAGCCGGTCATATTCCGTTGAATGCGGGTACCCGGTGAAGCACTGTCCCCAGTTGCCTTTCATATCAGGTACGGCAATGGCGGCTGACAGGATCTGCATATAGTCATCCCGCTGGATATCCCGGCCTCCCAGGCTTTTTACATGAGCCGTCTGCACCTGGCTGTCGATCAGGGTAAACCCCTCGTCCCGGAGCCGCCATACCAGGGGTATGAAGGCCGCCTTGGATGCATCAGGTTCAAGGCTGAACATGGACTCTCCGAAGAAGGCCGAGCCGATGGACAGGCCATAGAGGCCGCCGACCAGGCGGTCATCCAGCCAGGCTTCCGCTGAATGGGCATAACCGAGGACATGCATCCGGCGATAGGCATCGATCATGTCGTCGGTGATCCAGGTGCCACGCTGCCCAGGTCTTGGCACCCCTGAACAGTGGCCGATAACCTGATCAAAAGCGGTATCCAGCGTAAGGCGGAAGCGGTTTTTCCTGATCAGCTTGCGCATGGTGGTTGATACATGTAGTTCTTCAGGCAACAGTACGAAACGGGGGTCAGGACTCCACCAGATTATCGGGTCGTCTGTGTTGAACCAGGGGAAGACACCCTGCCGGTACGCGGACAGCAACATGCCGGGAGACAGGTTGCCGCCACTGCACAGTATACCTTCCTGAGAGGCCCCCTCCAGGGGAGGAAAGCCGAAGTACTCACCCTCCTCCAGCCAGGGAAAGTCAGGATCTTCCCTGATCAGTCCGCCTGAGAGCCGTCTGGTGTGGGTCTTCCTGTGCGTGGCACGGGGCTGCCCGGTTCCATCAATCGACATCGATGACGATCTCGCCGTCCTTTTCGTCGGCTTTGGCCTTGCCGCCATCTTTGAGCCTGCCGAACAGCACTTCGTCCACGAACCAGCTCTTGATGCGGTCCTCCACCACGCGGTTCACGTTGCGGGCACCGAACTCGTCGCTGTAACCCAGGACAGCCAGTTTCTTGACGCACGCATCGGTAGCCTCCAGGGTAACCTTCTTCTCTGCCAGCTGGGACCTGAAATCATCAAGGGCCTTGATCACGATGCGTTCTATGATCTCCTGGGGCAGCCTGCCGAAGCGGACCACCGCGTCCAGGCGGTTGCGGAACTCGGGAGTAAAGGCCTTCTGTACCGCATCATCTATGGCTGCCTCGGTGAAGGCACGCTCGCCGAAGCCTATGAGGGCCTTGCCTATGTCCCTGGCGCCTGCGTTGCTGGTCATGATGAGTATGACATTGCGGAAATCGGCCTTGCGCCCCTGGTTGTCCGTGAGTGTGGCATAATCCATTATGGACAGGAGTATGTTGTACACATCCGGATGGGCCTTCTCGATTTCGTCCAGCAACAGCACCGCATGGGGTGTCTTGCGTATGGCATCGGTCAGGAGGCCGCCCTCCTCATAGCCTACGTAGCCGGGAGGTGAGCCGATCAGCCGTGAAACCGTGTGCTTTTCCTGATATTCGCTCATGTCAAAGCGGTGCAGGGCTATGCCAAGGGTGTCTGCCAGGCGCCTGGCCAGTTCGGTCTTGCCAACCCCCGTGGGGCCTACGAAGAGGAAGTTGGCCACCGGCTTGTCCGGAGCCCTGAAGCCGGCCCTGCTGCGCTTGACAGCCTTGACCACCGCCTCGATGGCGGTGTCCTGGCCGAAGACCTGGGTGCGCAGATCCGAATCCAGGCTTACCAGCCTGTCACGCTCGTTCTGGCTTACACTCTTCTCGGGTATGCGGGCTATGCGGGCAACAACGGTTTCTATCTCGGGTCTATCTATTCCCAGTGTCCCGGCGTCGTCGGTACCGGCCTTGTAGGCCCTGATGCGTGCCCAGGCTCCGGCCTCGTCTATCACATCTATGGCCTTGTCCGGCAAGCGTCGCTCGGTTATGAACTGGGACGACAGCTTGGCTGCCAGTTCCACCGCTTCGTCGCTGTAGCGCACATCGTGGTATTCCTCGTACTTGGACCGCAAGCCCTTGAGTATCTCTATGGCCTCGCCTATGGTCGGCTCCACGATATCTATCTTCTGGAAGCGCCTGGACAGGGCCCTGTCCTTTTCGAAGAACTTGTTGTATTCGTCGTAGGTGGTTGATCCTATGCAGCGCAGCTTGCCGCTGGTGAGGGCCGGCTTGAGGAGGTTGGAGGCGTCCATGGACCCACCCGATACCGCTCCGGCTCCGACGATGGTGTGTATCTCGTCTATGAAGAGGATGACATTTTCCTTCTTCAGGAGTTCGTCCACCACCCGTTTGACCCGTTCCTCGAAGTCTCCCCTGAACTTGGTGCCCGCTATAAGGGAGCCCATGTCCAGGGAGTAGATGGTGTAGTCCCGCAGCCGGGGCGGTACATCCCCTGCCACGATGCGCTGGGCCAGGCCTTCGGTTATAGCCGTCTTGCCTACGCCGGCGTCGCCTACGTGTATCGGGTTGTTCTTGAGCCGTCGGCAGAGCACCTGGACGGTGCGTTCTATCTCCAGTTCGCGGCCGATGACCGGCTCCAGTTTGCCGTCCCTGGCCAGAGCGGTCAGATCGGTTGTGAATTTTTCAAGCGCTCCTGGTCTGACGGTGGAGCGGGGCTTGTCCCTGGCATCACCGCCCTCTTCGTCTTCAGCCTCGGCGTCCGGGTCGGAGAAAGGCTGGCTCTGGGTCTGTCCCAGGTTGCTGGAGTCTCCGGATGACAGCTCTCCATCCATACCTTCCGAACCGTGTGAAATCACTTCAAGCAGATGCAGGCGGCTTACCCCGGCCTTGCGCAGGTAGTAGGCCGAGTAGTTGCGCTCCTCGTCGAAAAGGGACACCAGGAGCTCTGAAATACTGACCTCGGTCTTGCCCGAACCCTGGGACTGGAGCACTGCCCGTTCGATCACGCTCTGGAAACCGGCCGTCTGGATAGGCTCCTGGTCCTTCACCGCCGGAATTTTCTGCTCGAAGTACGACTCCATGCCAACCTTGATATGCTCGATATCCGCGGCACAGGCCTCGAGGATGGCACGTATCTGCTCGAATGACAGGGAAGCATACAGGATGTGCTCCGGAGTCAGGTACTCATGTCCCCTGAGCTTGGCCTCGTTGTATGCGGCATTGAATATTGCTTGAACCTGCTGGCTTACTTTCATATCCCTTAGACCTTCTCCATAACACATTTCAGCGGGAAGCCGTTCTCCCTCGCCATGGAATGCACACGATTGATTTTGGTTACCGCGATATCGTAGGAATACACCCCCACGAGGCCGCGTCCCTTCTTGTGCACATCCAGCATGATCCTGGTGGCATCCATCAGACTCTTGTGGAACACCGAAACCAGTACCGCAACCACGAACTCCATGGTAGTGAAGTCATCGTTCAGTAGTATGACACGGTATTCCTGAGGTTCTTTTACATCC
>JAVEXH010000211.1:0-5612 GCA_034004175.1 Spirochaetia bacterium | reverse complement strand
GCGGATCTCGAGGTTCTCGTCCAGGATGAGCTTGCCTATATGGGTGGCTGTGAGCAAGTTGTCCACATCGTTGTGAAGCTCCGTAAGCTCGATGATCTTGGAATGGTATTCTGCATTCACCGTGAAGAGTTCTTCGTTGGTGGATTGAAGTTCTTCATTGGTTGACTGCAATTCCTCGTTGCTGGCCAGCAGTTCTTCATTGGTAGCCTGGAGTTCCTCGTTTGAAGTCTCGAGTTCCTCGATGGTGGCCTGGAGGTTTTCCTTGGTGAACTGTAATTCCTGCTCCAGGTCACGCAGGCGCTGTTCGGCCTCTTTTGAGACATCGTAACTGATGGCCGACGGGGGTGATTCGTCTGATCCATCCCTTGTGCGCTCGGCTATCAGGACCGCCACCAAGGCATCCTGACCCTTCTTGCGGGGCAGCGGACGGATACGCATGTCCACCAGCCGTGTTCCACCCGAATCTCCGATGGAGATGTTGGAGAAGCGCAGTTCCACACCCTGGCGGAACACCTTCTGTATGCCGGTGGAAAGGGGTATGGTCAGCTCCTTGATGGCCATCTTGGTTATGTCGTTGACCGGCTTGCCTGAGGGCAGCTTGAAGTAGCCTTCGGTCTCGCCCAGGATGTGTACCGGTTCAAGCTGGTCGTTCACGATTACCGCCAAGGGCAGGATGTCTGCGGTAAGGGATTCGCAGAAGCGTTCCAGGGCACGGTCGTCTTCGTTGGACCGGTAGGTCCTGCGCACATAGGCGTAGCGATCTTTCATCTCTCTGGCCCTTGTATCCGTGGCAGCCAGAGCATGTACAGGATCCGGTGCGTATCGTGCCTTGCCGCGGGATGAGTAGATCTTGTACTTGGAATCAAGCAGTTCGTAGTACTCGGACGCATCCCCGGTTGTCTCACTGGTACCGAGGAACAGGATACCCCCGGGATTCAGGGAAAAGTTGAAGAAGTCCAGCACCTTGCGCTGCAGGTTGGGCTGCAGGTAGATGAGAATGTTCCTGCAACTGATGAAATCTATGTTGGTGAAGGGTGGATCCTTGAGCAGGTTGTGCTGGGCAAAGACCACCATCTCCCGGATGGACCGGGAAACCTGGAACGAGTCATCCTTCCGGTGGAAATACTTCGTAAGCAAACGGGGTGACAGGTCGGCTGCAACGCTTTCCGGGTAGCTTCCTGTGGCCGCATAGTGGATGGCATCACGGTCGATGTCCGTTGCAAAGATTTTGATGTCCCGGTGCATGTCCAGCTTTTCCATGCATTCCCTGACGGCTATGGCCAGGCTGTAGGCTTCTTCTCCCGTGGAACAAGCGGCACTCCAGAAGCGCAGTTCACGGCCTTCGGTGCGCTTGAGCAGTTCAGGCAGAATATCCAGGGTAAGCTTGTCAAAGGCCCCCGGATCCCTGAAGAAACTGGTTACTCCTATGAGCAATTCCCTGAACAAAGCGCTTATCTCACCCGGATAGCTGTTCAGGTAGGCAACGTAATCGCCGATTGTGTCCGTCTGGTTTACCGTCATACGCCGTTCGATGCGCCTGCTAACCGTGCTTGGCTTGTAGTAGGTGAAGTCTACCTTGCAGCGCTCCCGCAGGAGAGAGAAGATCCTGGCAAGGCCGTCTTCATCCGACAGCAGGGTCTCGGATCGGCTGGCCATGGTAACGAAAGGCCGGGTGATGAAGGACAGCAGTTGCCTGGGCATCTGCTCAGGAGGCAGGATGAAGTCGGTGAGTCCCGTAGAGATGGCTGCCCGTGGCATGCCGTCGAACTTGGCACTCTCCTCATCCTGGACCATCACCATGCCGCCGCTTTCCTTTATGGTGCGGACGCCCCGGGTGCCATCCGAGCCGGTACCTGAGAGGATGACGGCGATGGCACGCTCGGCCTGGTCCTCCGCAAGGGAGCGCAGGAACACATCTATGGGCAGGTTTATACCACGATTATGGTCCTGGTCAGTAAGGAGCAGTTTGCCATGGAATATAGTCAGGTTCTTCTTGGGCGGAATGAGGTAGACATTGTCGGGTCTTACCCTCATGCCGTCTTCAGCACGGTGGACGGGCATGGTGGTTTTCTTGGACAGCAATTCCACCATCAGACTCTTGTAGTCCGGTGAAAGGTGCTGTATGACGATGAAACCAAGACCGGAATCGGAGGGCATGTTGGAGAAGAACTCGTCAATTGCCTCAAGGCCGCCGGCCGATGCTCCTATGCCAACATAGTAAGACGGTGAATTCGGATCGGGTGTGCCGGTCTCGGGGAGTGCTTCTGTATCCGAAATCATGGGACCTCCGGGATGGGTGAAGTTCAGGCTGGAGAATTTCAAACGGCCATGGAAAAGCGCTGCCTGAACATTCAAAGACTGAAGAAATCTATCTTTCAGTATACTAATGCATCGTTGCGAGCCCGGACAAGGTCAGAGTAAACATGAAGTATGCTTAGCTTGACAGTTTGTCGTTTCGGGTCTTAAATGTCATGACCGACTAATATGAGAATGTATATCAAGGATACCTGCACTACCGATGAGCCGATATCAGTGGTGCTGTCCTTATTGAAACAACTGAAAGGCGGTCATCAATGCTACATGAATTCCGCTATCTAGCCCCGGCTACTGTAGAGGCTCTTGTTGAAGTCCTTGACGAACACAAGCTTGACGGTAAGCTCCTGGCAGGTGGCACAGACCTGATCCCCAATATCCGCAATGGAATCATGCGCCCGGCCTGGGCCGTGGATGTCAAGAAGTACCCCGAAGCATCCCTCCTGTCCTGGAGCAAGACTGATGGTCTGTCGCTCGGTCCTGCGGTTACCATCAACGATGTGCTGCGCTCCAAGGATGTCAGGGAACAGTATCCCGTCCTGTGCGAGGCAGCCCACGAGCTTGCCAGCCACCAGGTGCGCAACCGCGCAACGGTTGTGGGCAATGTGGTGAATGCTTCTCCCTGCTCTGACATGGCTCCTGCCCTCCTGTGTCTCGGTGCCAGTGCTGTGCTACGGTCAAAGACCGGACAACGCACCGTACCCTTCACCGAGTTCTTTGCTGGCGTAAAGAAGACGGTACTGGTCCCGGGGGAATTCCTGGAGCGTATCGTTGTCCCGGCTGCATCTGCTGGAGCCAGGGGTCGATACATGAAACTGAAGCGCATTGCCGGCCACGACCTGGGAATTGTTGGAGTTCTGATGGTTCGCCTTGGTGGAAAGACGCTTTTCGGTGTTAGTTCGGCAGCCCCCACCCCTGTTCTGGTGGACACAGTCCTGGCGTCCGACAGCCCCGACCAGGCGGCTGGCAAGGTTCTCGGGGCCGTATCGCCGATCAGCGATGTCCGGGGCAGCAAGGAATATCGGCAGCACATGATAGGTGTCTATGTACGGCGCCTGCTTGCGGAGGTCAAATAAGATGAAAATCAGGCTTACCATAAATGGAGAACTGTACGAGAGGGATGTGGCCGAGCACAGGACCTTGCTTCGCTTCATGCGTGAAGATCTGGGTCTGACGGGAACCAAGGAAGGTTGCGGCATGGGTGAATGCGGCGCTTGTACCGTGATCCTGAATGGGCGGGTTGTCAACTCATGCATGGTACTGGCAGTAGAGGCCAATGGCGCCACGGTGGACACCATAGAGGGCGAGGCCACCGGGCCCAGCCTTTCGGAAATACAGAAGGCCTTCGAGGCCAATCACGCTGTACAGTGTGGTTTCTGCACCCCGGGCATGGTCATGTCAGTGAAGGAACTGCTGCGCGACAATCCCAAACCCAGTGACGAGCAGGTCAAGGAAGCGGTGGAAGGCAACTTCTGCCGTTGCACCGGTTACACGCAGATCATCGAAGCTGTGATGGACCTGACCGGACGCTCCGCTGAAAAGGGAGGGCTCAAGCATGTTTGACGAGGTAGCCACCAAAGACCTGAAACACGTGGGACACAACGCTGGCCGGCCTGACATGACCGAGAAGCTTACCGGCGAGGCCTTGTATGTGAGCGATATGATACTGCCGGGCATGCTGCATGTGCAGTTGAAGAAGAGCCCTCATGCCCGGGCCAGCATAATACGGATCGACACTGCAAAGGCAGCGGCCATGCCGGGCGTCCGGGCCATAGTGACCGGCGACGAACTGGATTACCGCATGGGCCTGTATGTGGTGGACAAGCACATTCTGGCCAAGGGCGAGGTGCGGCATTATGGCGAAGCGGTAGTTGCCGTCGCGGCGGATACCCTGGAGCAGGCCAAGGCTGCCGTGGAAGTCATCGATATTGAATACCAGGTTCTGGAGCCGGTTCTGCACCACATGGACGCCCTGAAACCGGAGGCTCCACTGGTGCATCCGGATCTCGGTTCCTACTCGTACATCGCGGCTGCCTTTACACCCAAGCCTGGTACCAACATTGCCAACCACACCAAGCTGCGCAAGGGTGATGTGGACAAGGGCTTCGAACAATCGGAATACATCATCGAACGGGAATATTCCTGCCCCTCGGTGCAGCATGTGCCCATGGAGACCCATGTGGCCATCGTGCAGTGGGGCAAGGGCGACAAGGTGCAGATCTGGACCAGCGCCCAGTCGCCCTTCACGGTACGCAACCTCTTCTGCCATGCCTTCAATCTGCCCCACATCAATGTGCGGGTACAGGTGCCGTACGTGGGCGGCGGCTTCGGCGGCAAGGCCGGTATCGGCGTGGAGCCCCTCTGCGCGGTGTTGTCACGCAAGGCCGGCGGACGGCCGGTGAAATTCCAGGCCAGCCGGGAAGAGGAGTTCAGTCTCCTGCCCTGTCGCTCGGCTCTGAACTACCGCATTAAGACCGGCGTCTCGGCGGAAGGCAAGATAGTGGCCCAGCACATGACCATGTACTGGGATTCCGGAGCTTATGCGGATTACGCGGTGAACGTGACCAGAGCCTCAGGCTACTCGGCCTCCGGACCCTACGAGATACCGAATGCCTGGCTGGATGCCTATACGATCTATACCAACAAGCCGTACGGCACGGCCTACCGTGGTTTTGGCCACGTGGAGTTCCACTGGGCCGTGGAGCGCCATATGGAGCTTGTAGCGTCGGCCATAGGCATGGACCCTCTGGAGTTCAGGCTGAAGAATGCCCTGAGACCAGGCAGCAAGACCCTGACCGGCGAGACCATACTTGCCAGCACCGGCAACGTGGTCAAATGCATAGAAGAAGCTGCCAAGTCCATAAACTACGGCAGACTGACCCCACAAGAGCAAGCCAGGCAGACAAAGACAGGCTGGAAGATAGGCAAGGGTATTGCAGCCCTGCAGAAAGCCCCGGCCATGCCGCCCTTCACTGCTACCGCAGTGGTTCTGAAGATGAATGAAGACGGCTCGGTACTGGTGAACCTGGCCCTTACAGACTATGGCCAGGGAACCTATGCCTCCATCCGCCAGATAGTGGCCGAGCGGTTGGGCTTCTCCCTGGAAAAGGTAAAGGTGGCCTTCGAGAACGATACCGACCGCGACCCCTACGATTGGCAGACCGTGGCATCCAAGGGTCTTATCCTGTCAGGCAACGCGGCTATACTGGCTGCCGAAGACCTGCTGAAGAATGCCTACGAGGTAGCGGCCACCGCCATGCTGGCCAATGTGCGTGATCTTGGCCACGATGGCGAGAAGG
>JAVEXH010000210.1:0-5635 GCA_034004175.1 Spirochaetia bacterium | reverse complement strand
CGTACTACCGTGTCGAACAGTGGTATGCTCGGGAAGCTCTTGGGCCTGCCTCCGAAAATTACGACGCCAAGGTTCTGTATGAGGAACGAATCGCCGATGGCACTTATCATCACCGAGATCTTCGGCGAGTCCCTGAGCGGACGGTAGGCCATGCGTTCAAGACCCATGCCGAATACGGCGGTAAGGCCAAGGGCTACGGCAAAGGCGATCCACCAGGGCATGGCCAGAAGGGTGATCGCATAGAACGCGAAATAAGCGCCTAACATGAAAACATCGCCATGGGCGAAGTTGATCAGCCTCAGAATACCGTACACCATCGTATACCCGATGGCGATCAGAGCATAGAGGCTACCGAGGCTCATCGCGTTGGCGAGTTGCTGGAAAAAGGTTGACAACTCCATGGGCATTGATCCTTGGCTCCAGACCTGAAACCGGTCCGGACTGGAATATCCGCGGCGAGGCGCGGAGTTATAAAGAAGAAGCTACAGAAACCGGTATTGAAATCCGGTCGTCTTAAAAAAACCCGCGAGCGCAGCCTTCGCGGCAGGCGATCGCGGGTGCTTTTTTGTTATCCGGAAGCGTTGTCCTTACGGTGCAACAGTGGTCTTGTAGACGAACTTGCCGTTCTTTACTTCCTTGATGACGGCGCTCTTTATCGGATCCCCGTTCTGGTCAAGGTTGACAACACCGGCGGCTCCGGCAAAACCCTTGGTGACCGCGATGGCATCCCGGATCTTGAGGGGATCGGTGCTGTCGGCGCGCTTGATGGCGTCGAGGGCCAACAGGTAGCCGTCAAAACCGAGAACCGCAGTTCCTGATGGCAACTTGCCATATTTCTTCTGGTATTCGGTGACGAATACCTTGGACATCGGGGTAAGTGGAGCATCATTGTCAAAGAAGGCCGACATCACGGCGCCTTCCACAGCCTGCTTGCCGACATTTATGAACTCGGCGATTTCCCAGGTGTCGCCACCAAGGAAGGGAGCAGTGATGCCAAGCTCGCGGGCCTGCTTGATGATCAGGGCGCTTTCGGTATAGTTGCCGGGAGCGAAGATGACATCGGGGTTCAGGCTTTTTACCCTGGTGAGCTGGGCTGAGAAGTCCTGGTCGCCAGTCTGGTAGTTCAGTTCTGCCAGGATGGAGCCGCTGTTGCCGGTCAGGCTTTTGAAGGCGTCTACGAAGAACTTGGCCAGGCCAACGGAGTAGTCGTTTGTAACTTCACGGATGATCACCGCATTCTTGGCTTTGACCTCTTTGAAGGCGTAGTTGGCCATAACGGTACCCTGGAAAGGATCAAGGAAACAGACGCGGAAGTAGAAGTCATTGCCCAGGGTTACCAAGGGATTGGTAGCGGAGAGGGCTATGGCCGGGATCTTTGCTGCTTCGAAGATCGGTCCGGCTGCCATGGAGAAGCTGGATCCCCATGAACCAAGGACCAGGGTTGCCTTGTCGCTGTCCACCAGGCGCTGTGCGGCGTTGGCGGATTCTACCTTGTCGGACTTGTTGTCTGCAACGACCAGTTCGATCTTGTATTCCTTGCCGCCTACGGTAACGGTGGGATACAGCTCCTGGGCCAGCCTGACACCATCAAGTTCTTCGGCGCCACCGGCTGCGTTGGCACCGGTCAAGGGCTCGAAGACACCGATTTTAATGACATCATCTTTGGCGGCTTCCTGGCCACCAGCTGCGAATACGGTTGCTGCCGCAGCAAGCAGCATGATGGAAACAAACAGTACGCGTTTCATGATTCCTCCTTAGGAAAATGGAACAAAACTGGCTTATTGTAGAGCGGCTGGCTCCTCTTGTCCAGTTTTTTAATTCCTGAACGTTTTGAAAAATAGTTGAAACGGTGGGTTATCATGTCTTGTTTCTATGGGTAATAATGGCAAAACATCAGGTTTCCATCAGCTTGCCTTGCGTGAGGACTTTTTTGTATTTTATACTTTATGAAAATACTCATGGTTGTGCTGATAACCCTGACCGCCATTTCCTGTAGCCCTCGTACCTCTACAGAGAATCTTGTGCAGGACAAAATCGTGGAAGAGGCTGAACCGACAGGGACTGTTGGATCAACAGGGACCGGTGTGAGCGGGTTGCTCAGAACGCTGCAAGGGGAGGAACTAATGGTTGTGGACGGGAAATATGCCAATGATGTGTGTTACATCGAACCGACACCGGAACTCAAGGCACGATTGAGCCCTGAAGAGTGGAAGGTCCTTGTAGAAGCAGGGACTGAACCGCCATTCATGAACAAATACTGGGATAACCACGAAGTGGGAATTTATTTTGATGCCGTAGATGGTACCCCGCTTTTTGCAAGCAAGTCCAAGTTTGATTCCGGAACAGGCTGGCCAAGCTTCTGGGAACCGATAGACAAGGAAAGCATCCTGCTTGTGGAGGATTTATCCTTCGGTATGCGACGCATCGAAGTACGCGCCAAGGCGTCTGGTGGGCATCTGGGGCACCTGTTTGATGACGGTCCTCAGCCGACAGGCATGAGGTACTGTATTAATTCCGCAGCCCTCAGATTCATACCTCTTGAGAAGCTGGAGGCCGAGGGTTATGGCCATCTGATATCCTTGCTGCAGCCCTGATCTGTGTGCTGCACTATAGTGGATGCACTACCTCAGGCTAACCATGCAGGCAGCGTTTTTAATCTGCGTTGCGGCTGAATTTTAATTGTATTGTTCACCGATGTTTCATTATTTGATAGTTTTGCTTGACAAATCTGAATCCCCTGGCTAATCTTGGCTGTTGTTTCGTTTTTTCCCAAACCAGTTTTACTTATAGAAATGAGCGGCCATGAGTGAATCTGCACTGAAAGCCTTTGACCTTCTCTTCCATCTGTCACGGGCAGGTAGTTCATCATTGGCTAAACTGTCACGCGACACCGGCTGGGACAAAGCTACCGCCCTGAGGTATCTGAGCGCCATGGAAAAACGGGGTGTGGTTGAGCGTCGGGATGGCGACTGGACGCTTGGTCTGTCCCTGGTGGAGCTTGCCAGCCGTGTACCTGTCACAGAAAACATAGCCAACCGCGCCAAACCAATCCTGTCTGAACTTGCCAGGGCCACCGGCGAGTCAGCCAACCTTTCTGCCTTGGCCGGTGCAGACCTCATGTATCTGGCCAAAGCCGACAGTGGCAGGGCTCTCAGGCTGCGCTCCAGCCCGGGAGACCGTTTGCCTCTCTACTGTACTGCTGCAGGCAAATGCATACTTACCCGCCTGCCAGCGCCCATGCGGGCCCAGTACATAGCTGAGACCCGCCTGGCCCCGGTTGCACCCCAGACCATTACCGACCCTGCACGACTGAACGAAGAGCTTGAAGAGACTGTCAGACGTGGCTGGGCCGTGGATGATGAAGAGCTTGAGCCGGGCCTGGTCTGCTACGGCATGCCCCTCGATCTGCCACGGTATGGCTTTATCGGTGCAGTGAGCGTCTCCGGACCTTCCAGCCGGATGCACCAGCTTCGTGATGAAGTACTCGCAGCCCTGCGCTGGGCCATAGGTCGACTGCATGAGGATTTCGGCATTTCTGCGTCGGACGAAGGCTCCACCCCGATCTTCAGTCCTGGCCGTGGAGGTTTCAGGAGTTCGGATTGGCATCGTCCCGGTTCCGAAGTCTACGAGTGAGCCAGCCCCCCGATCAGGTTCCTGGGTCCGGACCGGCCGGACCGGCCAGATCTGCCGGTCACATTCCGGAAGCCGGGCTGGGTAAGGGACACAGCTACCCGGTAATCAACCGGGCCCGCTGTGTCTATTGCCGCCGTTGCGCCGAGGCCTGCCCGACAGGTGCACCGTATCGTGATGGCGATGCCTTTGCCATCGACTATGACCTGTGCACTGCCTGTGGGGCCTGTCTCACGGTTTGCCGTACAAACGCCATCAGCCTGGTTAGCCCTCAGAATACCGCTTCGGCCTCGGGTTCCCGTTCTTCGGAATAGGCTTCCAGCCCGTTTTCCGCGGCTTCGGTTACTCCTTGTGGGTCGGTTTCCTTCCTGAAAACCGGCTTGAACTCTACATGCTCGGCTACAATCTTGATGCGGGACTGGTTCTTCCCGCCATTGTCCAGCCAGCGATCCTGCTTGAGTCTTCCTACCACACGCACACCCCGGCCCTTCTTCAGCACATCTCCGCAGGTCTGGGCCAGTTTTGACCAGGTTTCTATGTCGAAGAAGGATACTTCCTTTTCGGTATCCTCGTTCTGCTTGTAGAAACGGTTGGATGCCACAGCGAAGGAGCATACCGGGTGTCCGTTTGGTGTCGTCTTGAGCATGGGGTCCCTGACCAGGTTGCCTTCGATGATGATGGAATTGAGGTTGCTGAGCATCATGTGCCTCCAGCGGCCGCCACAGCGGCCTTTTCTTGATCCGGAGCCTAAAGGCCCCGTGGCGTCTTCCGGCGCCGGCGAGCGATCTTTTTCATCGATCGTTCACCATGGCTACGCCACCAGGAGCATGGACACTTGCGCTCCCGGGAGGATTTTTTCAGGGATCCTGCGTAATGGATTCATAGTGTTGATCTATCAGTTGCCGGAATTGTCTTCTACATCGACTTCTGGTTGTATCAGGAGTTGTTCCGGTATTTCCCCGGGGGCAAGCCGAAATGCTGGCGGAATACTTTGGAGAAATGATACTCGTCAAGGAAGCCGGTCATCCGGGCAATCTGCTTGAGGGGGTAGCGGGTGGATACCAGCAGACGTTCGGCTCTTTCCAGCATCTTGGCACGTTTTACCTGGAATATGGTCGTGCCATACCGCTTCCTGAAGGCTTTGCATAGATGTTTTTCAGACAAGCCTGAAATGCCCGAAAGCAGTCTGAGTGGAAAGTGTTCAACGGCATGTTGTTCAAGGTAGCACATGACTGCACCCAGGGAATCAGTGCTGTTGAGTTCTCCTTCTCCGCAAAATCCGGAGTCGCCGTCCATACCCGCCGACAGTGCTTCGGCTGCAAGGGTAAAAAGCATCCTGATGTAGGTATCAAGGAAGGTGTTGTTGGTCCGTCCGGCCAGTGTCGCTGTCAGACCGAGTACTATGGTGTCCATCCTGCCTGCCAGGTCAGTACCAGGGTTGATTGCGATACCGGCATCGCTTCTCCCGGCTATGCCGGCACAGGGGCAGGAGCCGGGATAACAGTGGTCAAGGAGTTCCATCCAGGTTTGTGGGGCACCGCGGCCTCTAAGGATAAACGTAAACTCGTGGTAAATCAGGGCCTCATCCAGGGCTGTCGAAAATTCATGGGGTATTTCCGGGGATATGAGGAACAGCCTTGGGCCGACAACAGGTATAATCTGCCCGTCAAGCTTGAACGAACCCGAGCCTTCGGTAGCGAGCAGGAAGTGGAAAACCCCATGACTGTGTTCGTGACGGAGACTTTCACGCAGTGCATGAAAACGCCAACTGGCATGAATGGGGTCAAGATGGAATATTCCCTTGGGGCCAACCCGGATAGCAGGCCATGACCCAGGGATGATCTGCCTGCCAGCTAAATCTTTGCTTTCCATATATGATACCAGAATACAAAATAACAGCACTATTATCCATATCAATACCTTAGATAAGCGATTACCATACAAAAATAGACCAGCCCAAGGAGCAACCATGACCTCTCGTGATGTAATTCTTGCCAATCTTGAC
>JAVEXH010000209.1:0-5651 GCA_034004175.1 Spirochaetia bacterium | reverse complement strand
CCGACCTTGCCAGGCGGATCAGCATGAGCCAGGCTACGGCTACCAGCATACTCAGCCGCCTGGAACAGCAGGGCTTTGTAACCCGGGCCAAAGGCACCGGCGACAAGCGCATGGTTTACATAGAAGTAACCGAAAAGACCAGGCTTATCCTTGAAAACAAGCCAAGCCCCCTGCACAACGATTTCCTGCGGCGATTCAAGGCTTTGCAACCCTGGGAGCAGACCATGCTCCTGTCATCCCTCCAGCGCATCGCCCGGCTTATGGATGTACGCAGCCTGGACGACGTGTGACCGGGAGCCTGTCCTGGATTCGTACAGGCCCTTGTTGAACAGTGTGCTTGCTAGTCCTTCCAGGGGAAGATCATGCCCTTCAGGGTCCGTTTGCCTACCCGCTCCTTGTCCTCCGCAAGCAGTTCAAGCCAGGGAATTTTCTTGCCCCTGCTGTCCGGGTTTGCCTCCAGCCAGTCATACTTGTACAGCCTCAGCTTCACTGCGACATCCAGGTTCAAGGCCAGGGCTGCCGGCCCGGGTATCAGGAAGGCAAGGAACATCGAAACAAACAGGACCAGGGCGTTGTACACCAGCAGGAATAGTGAAAACAGTGGATTGTCCAGCATCAGGAAGAAACTCTTACGCAGGTTCTTCCTGAAACCGCCGCCGAGTCTGGCTTGCAGGGGCAGAAAGTACTGCAGGGTCAGCAGGGCTCCCAGGGCAGACCAGAAGATGATGCCCAGGGCTACTATGGACAGGGCATCGCTGCGCCCCAGATAGAAGGGAAAGGCTACTGCCAGTATCACCACCAGGGCGGCGGCCATGGCGCTGAACTGCAGGCCGGGCACCAGGCCTTCGCGCAGGGCCTGGCGGATTTCCTGGATTCCCACTTCCTGGTAATCGGCCACTCTGGACAGGGCGTGCACGCAGGCAGACCACCAGATGCCGCTTGCAGCAAGGGTCAGCAGGAAGCCGGTCAGGATGAGGGGCAGAGGTGCCCCGGCAATATCGGGTCCCAGTATGAAGACGCCGCTTGCCAGCAGGAAACCGACATTCAGGGCTGCCAGCTTGAAGAGGTTGTCCCAGCCATCAAAAAAAGCCTTGTGTATGAAGAATCTGATCATGCATGGGGTATAACCTATCAAAAGGATGAGGACAAGTAGCCCTCCCGACAGTGGCCCCCTCGACTTCAGACAGCCTGGAGGGTACAACAGTGGGCATGGAACATATCGATATTGCCATAATCGGCGGCGGGCCTGCCGGGTTCATGGCGGCTATTGCCGCTGCCGGCTCTGGAGCCGGCAGGGTGGTCGTGTTCGAGAAGGGGCCGAGGCCGGGCCGCAAGCTGCTGGCCTCGGGCTCCGGGCGCTGCAACCTTACCCATGATGGCGATATCGGCGCATTCCTGGGTCATTACAGCGGAGGGGAGCGGCCACCGGGCAATCCGGCGGATGATGGCAGCCGGACACCAGGCAGCGCCGGCCGCTTCCTGCGCAAAGCCTTGTACGGTTTTGACAACGAGGCTTTGCGTTTCTGGATGGCCCAGCGGGGTCTGCCAACCGAGGTTGCTGACAATGGCAAGGTATTTCCGGTTTCAGGCAAGGCTGCCGATGTCCTGGCCGTCCTGCTGCGGGAGGCCGAGGCTGCAGGTGTTGAAGTCCGACTTTCAACAGGCGTGAACAGCGTGTCCTGGAGCAGTCTCCCTGATTCGGGTGGCGGATTCAAGCTGACCAGCGGAACTACCTCCTGGCTGGCCAGAGCGGTGGTTCTGGCCGCTGGTGGCCACAGCTATCCGGCCCTGGGCTCAAGCGGCGATTCATGGCGCCTGGCTGCCGGGCTCGGGCATACCATCGTCGACCCGGGACCTGCCCTTGCACCGGTCTACGTAAACTCCTTTGCATACAAAGCCTGCGCGGGCATCTCGCTGCCAGGCAGCAGGCTGGCCATACGGCGGAACGCTAAGGTCGTGGCAAAAGGTTTTGGCGATGTTCTTTTCACCCATGGCGGCTTGTCGGGGCCCGGGATCCTGGACACTTCACGGTGGATACAGCCAGGTGATGAAGTGGTACTGCCTCTTGGTTCATTCCGCAGTGTCGACGAGGCCGATGCCGCCCTGCAGTCAGCCTGTGCCGCCAACCCCGGCAGGCAGGTGCGTAGCCTGTTGGGTGAACTCATGCCGAAGCGGCTTGCAGAAGTACTGATGGGCCTGGCTGCCTGTACCGAAGAGACCAGAGCTGCCCAGCTGACCAGGGCTTGTCGTCAGCGCCTGGCTACGGGTCTGGGTGCAGAACCGTTTGTTGTGGAGCAGCTCGGCAATCTGGATGAGGCCATGGCCAGCCGTGGAGGCGTAGCCCTTGACGAGGTGGATGGCAAGACCATGATGTCGCGGCTGGTTCCCGGATTATTCTGTGCCGGTGAGGCCCTGGATGTGGATGGCGATACCGGCGGTTACAATCTGCAGGCTGCTTTTTCAACCGGCAGACTGGCTGGCCTGTCGGTGGCCGGGCATCTTGCTTCAACCCTGGTTTGATCCGCCTTCAACCATTCCGGCACCAGCAGGACCGGGGCGGCGGATATTTTTCCCGATCAGCACTCCTACCAGTCCAAGGGCGAAGGTTGTTACAAAAAACACCGAACGGTAACCGGCTGCGGTGGCCACCACCGCGCCTGCTGCCGGCCCGATTGCCATACCCATGCTGGATATGGATGCCGAGAGGCCGAAGGTGGCACCTTGCCGGTCTTTTGCGCAGTTGGTTGCAATGAGGGCATTGACGCTCGGCATGGTTCCACCAAGGAAGGCCCCGCTGAAGAAGCGGAGTACCAGCAGTTGCCAGGGCGCTTGAATGAACCCTTGGGGCAGATAGAACAGGAAGGCCCCGCCAAGGCAGAACAGCAGGGTCTTGGCATAGCCGACCTTGCCGGAAACCTTGCCTATGAGTCCCGCTGCCAGAGCGCCGGACATGGAACTGACTGCTATTATAAGGCCGGACATGGAACCCACCGATTGGGCACTGGCAGACAGCTGCACTATGAACAGGGGCAGCATAGGTACGGTGACGGAATTTGCGAATTGCACCAGGAACAGTACTCCCATGAGTGTGGCCAGAACCGGGACCTGTTTCAGGGGTGAGAAGTCCGGAATGGCATTGCGGAGTATCGAACCGCTGCGCGGTTTGGGTGTGAAGTCTTCCCTGACAAAACCAAGAATGATGAAGCCCGCAGATGCAAGGATCAATCCGGTAGCAATGAAGTTGTAGCGGTACCCCAGGGTATCGCCCACTACGCCGCCGAAGAGGGGGCCGACCGAGTTGCCAAGGTAGACGGCCATCTGCATGAGTCCCAGGCGGTAACCCAGTTGCGCTGTGGGCACCAGGGAGGCCGTGAGGACGTTGGCGGCCGCTACGGTACCGGTCAGAGCTCCCTGGATGGTACGTAGGACCGCAACCTGCCATGGCTCGGTGGCAAGAGCCATGAGGCCTATCAGCAAGGCACCACCAAACATGGCCCGCAAAAGCATGAGCCGCCTGCCGTAACTGTCAGCCAGGCTGCCCCAGATGGGCGCAAAAAAAGCCATGGCCAGGGAGGCCCCGGTGTGGGTGAGTCCGGTCCAGAAATTGAGTGAGGCGGTATCGGTCATGCCCAGTTCCCTGAAATACAACGGGACTATGGGCGTAGTGGTTGCGAATCCGGCAATGGCAATGAATTCGGCCACCCAGATGGCTTTGAATGATCTATTCCAGTTATGCATGTATGTTCACATGGTATACCCCAAACCATCCTGGCGGCAAGTCATCTGAAACGTCTCCAGGATTCTGCTTTAGCGGTTTGGCAACAGTAATGGAGGGTTCCATGAAACTGAATTTGGTACAGTTTGATTGGAAAAATCAATTCTCAGTGACATGTTGCGTTGTTTTGGATAGATTCCATGATGTCCGAGGAAATCCATGAGCCATCATCATACAGAGTTCCGTTCAGGTGAAGCCCACGTCTACAGTACCCGTAGTCCTGGGCATTGGGTCTTGTCACATCTCATGAGATACCCCTGGTTGCCTCTCGTAGCCTTCGTACTTGCGGTGGCCAACAACATCGGTTACTCAGGCATCCAGGTTCTGATCGGCCAGGGCTTTGATGTGTTGTCTGCTCCCGGCTTCACCAACGATGCCCTCCTGAGGGTAGCCCTCCTCATTGCCGGAGCCGCGGCCATGCAGGGAATTGCGGGTATAGGACGCAACCTGTCCTTTGAACTGGTTGCCCAGCGTGTGGAGCGGGATGCCCGGGCAGAACTGTTCGAGTCCCTCCTTGGCAAGAGCCAGGCTTTTCATTCCAGCCAACGGGTCGGCGACCTCATGGCCAGGGCCACCAATGATGTGCACTTCCTGAACCTGATGTTTTCACCGGGCCTGGCCATGATAATGGATTCCACCCTGGCCACGGTGGTTCCCCTGGTGATGGTGGCTTTGATCGACCCCCGACTCCTGCTGGTTCCCGGGTTGTTCATCATTTTCCTGATCCTGACCGTGATCCGTTACAACCACAGCCTGAACCCGCTGACTGATGCCCAGCGGGACAGTTTCGGGGAGATGAATGCCGGTCTGGCCGATGCCCTGGAGGGTATCGAGTCGGTGAAGTCAAACCTGGGAGAAGCCAGGGAGACTGCCCGGTTTGCCCAGGCTGCCGGCCGACTGCGTGACCTGTACATCAAGGTAGCCAAGGTGGAAGGCAGATACTGGCCCCTCCTGGTGTTTGCCATTGCCTGGGGAGCAGGCTTCCTGCATGCACTCCTTCTGTGGCGGGCAGGAGAAATAAGCGCAGGCCAGGCCGTTGGCTACATGATGCTGTACAACGCCTTCCGGTTTACCACCTTCATATCGCTCTTCTCCTTCAACCTGTTCCAGATGGGCCTGTCCAGCGCAGCCAGGGTCCTTGAGACCATCAAGGCCAGCACCGAGCTCGATGAAAACCCCACTGGCCATGCCGCGCCAGTCAGGGGTTCAGTGGAGTTCCGCAATGTCTCCTTCGGCTTCGGTGGAGAAAGCCGGGTGCTCTCCGATGTCTCCTTCACGGTGGATCCCGGGCAGACAGTGGCCGTGGTCGGCCGGACAGGATCGGGCAAGACCAGCCTGGTCCGGCTGGTTACCAGGGTTTTCGATGCCAATTCGGGATCGGTGCTGGTGGATGGCCAGGATGTGCGTAGCTGGAGCCTTGAAAGCCTCCGGTCCCAGACTGCTGCGGTGGAGCAGGATGTCTTCCTCTTCAGCCAGTCCATACGGGAGAACATAGCCTTCGGTCGCTCCAACGCCTCGGATGCCGAGGTGGAGGCTGCAGCCAGGGCAGCTCAGGCCCATGATTTCATCCTCTCCTTCGAGAAGGGCTACGATACGCTGGTGGGCGACCGCGGGGTCACCCTCTCTGGTGGCCAGAGGCAGCGCATAGCCATAGCCAGGGCCTTTCTGGCCGACCCGCGCATCCTGGTGCTGGACGACTCCACCAGTGCCGTGGATTCCCGGACGGAAGACGAAATCCAGAAGGCCATGCGCCTGGCCGGCCAGGGCAGGACCACCTTCCTGATTACCCACCGCCTGTCCCAGATACGCTGGGCAGACCAGATACTCCTGTTGGAAGCCGGCCGCCTGGTTGCCAAGGGAACCCACGAGGAACTGC
>JAVEXH010000208.1:0-5654 GCA_034004175.1 Spirochaetia bacterium | reverse complement strand
CGTGCACTACGGCCACATGGACAAGGCCAACCCCAAGTCCGTGTATATGGCCCTCAATGCAGGCAGCATCGGCTACCGCTACAACTACAAGGCCACCATCGACTTCTTCAAGGCCAACCCCGCCGCCAACTTCGCAGCCGCCACAACCCGCAAGGTAAAGGTGACCCTGAAGGAAGACAAGAATATCGATGCCAACGCCAGCGTAGCCGCCTACACTGCAGCTACCGATGATGTCTATGTAGTGGCCGACGCTGTTACCGGCGCCACCTACTCCGACTTCCAGCATTACAGCCTCGAGCTCCAGGCCGCCTACAAGATGGCCCTGGCCGAGCAGAAGGTCAAGTTCAGCAAGTAAGAACCGCCTGTACCTCCGGGTACCTGGTGCAGAAGGCCGTCCACAGGGGCGGCCTTTTTATTTGCACCACCCAACCCTTGTACCGGAAGGCCGGACGGAGTACAAATTAGACTGGCTGCCAGGCTTCCTCATGCCTGCAGCAGAAGGAGTTCACCATGAAGAAATTGTTGTGTGTTTCCCTGGCGGTACTGCTCATCGCCGGTACGGCTTTTGCCGGAGGCAAGAAGGAAGCAGGCCCGGAAACAGGTACTGCAGCAGAAGTGCAGATGGGTGCTGCTGGTCTTCCGGACCTGAAGGGCAGGACCATAGTAGCCGTAACTGAAAACGCCTACATGCCCCTCAATTTTGTCGATCCCAAGACAGGCAAGTCGGTGGGCTGGGAATACGACGCTGTCAACGAGATAGGCAAGCGCCTCAACGCGAAGATCGAATGGAAACTGTCCAGCTGGGACACCATGATCCAGTCTGTGCGGGACGGCCAGTTTGATGTAGGTATGGACGGCATACCCATAACCGATGAGCGCAAGACCCAGGTGGATTTCTCCGACTCTTACATGGTTTCCCAACAGTTCATGCTGGTTAAGGCCGATGAATCCCGCTTTGCAGATGCCCAGGCATTTGCGGCCGATCCGGAGTTGCTGGTTGGCGCCCAGGCAGGTACAACCAATTTCTATGTCGCAGTCTACGAGGTTCTGGACGGAGACGAGCAGAACAAGCGCATCAAGCTGTTCGAGACCTTCGGCGCCACCGTGCAGGCCTTGCTGGCAGGGGATGTGGACATGGTCCTGATGGATGCAAGTTCCAGCAAGGGTTTCATAGGGGCCAATCCCGGCAAGCTCAAGACAGTCGGGGGCCCCCTGGGTACCGAGGAATTCGGCTTCATCTTTACCCCCGGCTCGGACCTGGTAGCCCCCTTCAATGCGGCCATCGCAGCCATGAAGGCTGATGGCACACTGGAGAAACTGAACACCAAGTGGTTCTTCGAATACCAGCCCTGACAAAGCGAAGTAGATGAAGACGAGCAGGCTCTCGGGATTCGCCCAGGCGGTTCCCTGGTGGTTGGTACTTCTGGCTGGCCTTGGTGCCATTTCCCTGGTCACAGCCCTGGCTGATGCCTCGTACCGTGTCATCTTCGGGGCGGTAGCCAGGGGCTTCGGTGTCACCATGAGCGTGGCCATACTGTCGTATGCCGCATCCATCTTCCTGGGCCTGCTCCTGGGCCTTGCCCGCTCCTCCCGCTGGCGCATCCTGCGGGAGATATCAACCTTCTATATAGAACTGGTCCGCGGCCTGCCCATGCTGGTCATCCTGTATTACATCGCGTTTGTCGGGGCACCGGCCCTGGCCGGCATTCTGAACACCGTTCTGGCGCCTCTCATCAAGCTGGGCTGGCTACAGCTGTTCACGTCCCGCAGCTTCGACTTTGCCACCCGCGCCGTCCTGGCTCTGACCCTGGGTTATGCAGCCTTCATAGCCGAGATCTTCAGGGCCGGCATAGAGAGCGTGGACAAGGGCCAGATAGAAGCAGCCCACGCCTTGGGCATGTCACACGCACAGACCATGGTTCGTATCATACTGCCCCAGGCTGTGCGCAATGTCCTGCCTGCCCTGGCCAACGAGTTCGTGGCCATCATAAAGGATTCCGCCCTGGTGTCGGTCCTCGGGGTGCAGGACATAACCCAGATAGGCAAGGTCTATGCAGCAAGCACCTTCAAGTTCTTCGAGACCTACAACGTGGTTGCCTTCTTCTACCTCTGCATGACCGTGAGTCTTTCCATGCTGGTACGCGGCCTTGAGAAACGGCTCAAGCGGGAGGGGCCACGATGAGTCCCTTCATCCGCATCAGCAAGGCGGTAAAGACCTTCGGCGACCCCGAAAACGGCGGCGTCCTGGCCCTGGACGGTGTCTCCATGGAGGTGGATAAGGGTGAGGTCGTGCTGGTCATAGGCCCCTCAGGCTCAGGCAAGAGCACCCTCCTGAGGTCGGTAAACCGCCTGGAAACCCTGGATTCCGGCGAGATCTGGATAGGCAACGACCAGGTTACCGCCCGCAAGGCCGACCTCCGGCTCATCCGGGAAGACGTGGGCATGGTCTTCCAGAGCTTCAACCTCTTTGCCCACCTGAGCGTCCTGGACAATGTATCCATAGCACCGCGCCTGGTCCGCAAGACAAGCAAGGCAGTTGCCAGGGAACGGGCAAAAGCCATCCTGGATCGTGTAGGCCTTTCGGACAAGCTGGACAGATACCCCAGGCAACTGTCCGGCGGGCAGCAGCAGCGGGCCGCCATAGCCAGGGCCCTGGCCATGGACCCGAAGGCCCTGCTCTTCGACGAGCCGACCTCGGCCCTGGACCCGGAGATGATCAAGGAAGTCCTGGATGTAATGACGGCCCTGGCCGACGAAGGCATGACCATGATGGTGGTATCCCACGAGATGGGCTTTGCCCGGGCTGCGGCAGACAGGGTCGTCTTCATGGACAAGGGCAGGATCATCGAGCAGGGGTCACCTGAGACCATGTTCAGCTCACCGAACGAAGAACGGACCAAGGACTTCATCCGCCACATCCTGTAAGCTGCCAGGCGCATTGCCCCGCATTTTCGCCTTGCCCCGGCATCCCCGGCATGGCTATCCTGTATACATGACTGATATTATCAGGGTTGAGAACCTCTCAAAACACTACGGCCAGGTAAAAGCGGTGGACGGCGTATCCTTCGGCATACCCGAGGGCATTTGCTTCGGTCTCTTAGGTCCCAACGGAGCAGGCAAAACCACCACCATCGAGATAATGGAGGGCATAACCGAGCCCACAGGCGGAAAAGTGTTGTTCAGGGGCCAGCCCATAGGCAGGGACTTCAAGACCAAGGTCGGCATACAGTTCCAGTCCACTGCCCTGCCGGAATTCATAACCGTCAGGGAGACCCTGGCGCTTTTTTCCGCGTTCTACGCAAGTCCCAGGCCCATGGAAGAGGTCATCCGCCTCTGCTCCCTGGAAGACATACTGGAGCGGGACAACCAGAAGCTGTCCGGCGGCCAGCGCCAGCGCATGCTCCTGGCCCTGGCCATCATCCCGAAACCGGAAGTGGTCTTCCTGGATGAGCCGACCACCGGGCTTGACCCCCAGGCCAGGCGCAATTTCTGGGACTTGATAAACCGCATCAAGGCAGAGAAAACCACCGTGATCCTTACCACCCATTACATGGACGAGGCACAGCTCCTGTGCGAGCAGGTTGGCATCATGGACCAGGGGAAGATCATGGAGATCGATACGCCGGACGCGCTTCTAGCCAGGCACTTTGATGGCGTGCTTATACGGCTACCCTACGATGGCTGCTGCTCCGACGCCCTTGGCAGCTTTGAAGGCCTGGTCATCCGTGGCGACTCCCTTGAACTGCAGACCAATACCCTGGACAAAAGCCTCAAAGACCTGCTGGCCGCGCAGGTGAACCTTGAGGGCCTGTCCATACACAAACCGAACCTCGAGGACCTGTTCATCAAGCTGACCGGCAGTTCCCTGCGTACCTGAAAGGCACAATGCAATGATAGTCAGACAATTTTTAGCCCTGTACAAGGCCCGCACCATGGAGTTTGTCCGCGACCGCGGCACCTTCTACTGGAACCTGCTGTTTCCCGTCTTCCTTGTCCTGGGCATGGCCTTTGCCTTCTCCGGGGGCGACGAGAAGCTGTACAAGATCGGTGTGATAGGCACTCCCGATCCCCTGGTACGCATCCTGGGCATGGAACAGATGCAGGTAATACCCTATGTCGACGCACGGGAGGCCAGCCAGAAACTGCAGCGTCACCAGATAGACTTCGTCATCGACTTCAACCAGCGCGAGTTTGCCATCAACGAGGAATCCAGCAAGGGCCGCTTCCTGCGGGAGCTGTTCCTGGCCCAAGAAGCTGTGGCCGCCCTGAAGGCCCCCACTGACCTGAATCCCGGAACGGGCACGGAGGCAGCTCTGTCCCCAGGATCGGCGGACGCATCGTCGGAAGCACAAGCAACAGCTCTGTCCCCAGGCGAAGCACTGTCCCCTGGTTTCTCCGAAAGGACAGTCACCGGACGGGCCACCCGTTATGTGGACTGGCTGGTTCCCGGGGTCATCGGCATGAACATGATGTTCTCCAGCCTCTTCGGGGTGGGCTACGTGATAGTGCGCTACCGCAAGAACGGGGTACTCAAGCGCCTGAAGGCCACGCCGGTGCATGCCCTGAATTTCGTCAGTGCCCAGGCTGCCAGCCGGCTGGTCATAGTCCTGTTGACCTCGATCTTTGTCTTTGCCGGAACCAATCTGCTACTGCGCTTCGTGATGCGCGGCAGTTATCTTGACCTGCTGTTGCTGACCACCCTGGGAATACTCTGCATGATCTCCCTGGGTCTGGTGTTCGCCTCCCGGATGCGCAGCGAGGAGCTGGCAGGCGGAGTACTCAACCTGGTCACCATACCCATGCTGGCCCTGTCGGGAGTGTTCTTCTCGCTGGAAGGCAGCCCGCCCATCCTGCGTACCATCTCCCGCGGCTTCCCTCTGACCCACTTCATAGAGGCGGCCAGGAAGATCATGCTTGATGGGGCCGGGCTGGTCCAGGTTGCGCCGAACCTGCTGTTCCTGGCCAGTCTTACGGGGGTATTCCTGCTACTCAGTGCGGCCTCGTTCAAGTGGGAGTGACAATCCTGATTCTGCTAGCTGGGGAAGACTGAACTTATCTGGCCCCGGCGGAATAAGTCAGATTTTTGTGAAGATCCTGCCGCCGTACAGCACTATGGCCGTACCGACCATGGTCAGGGCTATGCCGACCAGTTTCCACCAGGCAAAGGCGTCCTTGGGCGAGCCAAGAAGGCCCCAGTGCGACAAGGCCGCGGCGGCACCAAGCTGGCTGGCTATCAGAATCATTGTCAGGTTGATGGCCCCTATCCTTGGAATGGCCAGGTTGGTGAACAACGCAATGCCGGAGCCCACCGCCCCGGCCAGGAAAAGCCAGCCCGGAACGCTCATCGCCCGTTTCCAGAAGCCAGGATCCATACGCAGAAAGCCCACAGCCACCGAAGTCGCGAAGCCCGCCGCCCAGAAGATCATGTTGGCCATCCTCGGGTTGCCCGTCAGACTTCCCACCGTGGCATTCATGGACATGTGCAGGGTAATCATCACGCCCATACCAAGGGCAGCAAAAACAAAGAGAAGCATGCGAACCTCCAGATACTGCGAGGAAGCACGATACACTGGGAAGGCGTGCTGTTCCAAGGCCAAAAAACGGCCGCCACGGTGATGATCCCGTAGGCGGCCTGCAGCAAGGAGGAGGTACCT
>JAVEXH010000207.1:0-5690 GCA_034004175.1 Spirochaetia bacterium | reverse complement strand
TCATCCCCCCTCTTTTAAGCCTAGCCAAACATTACGTGGCTCTGAAGCCGGCAATACCTATGACATGACAATAGAAGCCGTCTCCGGGACCGCTGGACGAAGCCTGTATGACCCAATATGGCTGTATATGCCCTTGCCTTACGAGCTTCCCAATGCCATCTATGCGGCAATCCCGGACCGGGCTGGCCTGCCGGGCACGGCGGCTCAGCGGCGAGAGCAATTTGCAGGTGTTTATGAACTTGTTAGTGGTACCTGGCGGCTAAAAAGAGGCCCCCTGCCTGGCTCTCAGCCAGCCTACGAGGCTAGACCTCAGATATGGGTCATGCTGGAAGATGCAGGATATGATGTATCTAAAGCCGAGTATAAGACCATGAACCGCCTGCGGGAGATCATCATAGTATTCAAGGTATCCCCTTATCACCCGGTTCGGGGAGTGACCCTGGAATCCAATCATATTGAGCGGAGTTCAGGAGTATCCTTCGTCGATGATGCAGTGGTTTATGCCTTCAGCAAGGCCCAGTTCAGTAATTCGGGAGCTACCTCTATCAGCGGGCGGTTTAGTTATCGGTTTTAGAATGGAGTTGATGGCTAAGCAAAGTCGACAATCCTTAAAATCTTCGTACTACGTTAGGCCCAATATTCCTGCTGTTCCCTGCTATCTGCTCGATAACCTTTACTCATAGGCAATCCGGAAATATAGGAAGAAATGACATGCATGTCTGCATTTTCCCCGGGGGCACGAAGATATACCTTCGGCGGAGATCTTTGCTTAAAGTCCGCAAATTGTGGTGAGGATCGGTCTGATATGGTACTATGAGTTCATAAACGAAGCTATTTGGCTGGAATCATTGCAGAAGCGAACGAGGGTATATGGCAGCGGAACTCAGGCAGCATGCTTCACCAATGTACAAGGCTGATCTGGCAGGGGTAGCTCTGAAGCCTCAGGAAAGTCGTGTAATCGCTGCCTGGCTTCTGGGGCGGCATGGGGCAGTGGATGAAGAATCCTGGCTCCGCTTGATCTACGCTGAAAATGCCATCCAGGTCCGTGGGCGCAGTACCTTGCGCAGGCAGGCCAATCTACTAAAGGCCCGGCTTGGTCTGGTTTCGCCAAGTCTGTTGGCGATTATTGCTGACGGGACGTACAGAGAGACTGTCCATGCGTGTCTGGCTGCAGCCATCAAGCATAGCCGCTTGTTGGGAGATTTCTTGGACATTGTTGTCCGCAGGGAATTCAAGCAAGGTGGCAGAGAGCTCGATCAGTATCATTGGCGCATCTTCCTTGACGAATGCCGGCTCAGGGATTCGAATATGGGCGAATGGGCTCCTTCCAGTGCACTCCGTATCCGTACTACGGTGATGGGTATATTGCACGAAGCCGGTATTGTGGAACGGGGAAAGCCGGCCATCATCAAAGCTCCCTCGTACGAGGACCGTGTTGTCAGGGTCCTTGAGCAGGATCAGGAAAGCTGGTGTCTACAATGCATGCGGTATCATCAATGATGGGTTATGACCCCCAGTCCCAAAGTTACCTTCAGAAAAAGCTGGCGGGGCTCCTGGAGGCTATCCAACGGCCTGGCTTTTTTGATGGCCTAGGGTTGGGCAACAACTATCCTTCCTTTGTGTTTGAGTACGAACCGGCTTTCGAACCGCTTATAGAAAAGGCTATCGTGGATCTAGAGGGCTTTCTGGCTGAGAAGCGGCCGGATGTTCTGGTGTCCAAGATCCATCTTTTTGATTTTGCTCGGGACTACCTTGCACAACAGGGCAAGTGGGAGAAAAGCCTTCAGCTTGAAATCCAGAAGGGCCCGGATTTCATCTTTGGAAACCTGACCAGAACGCTGAGTGGTAGTACCATTGCGGAGCATTTCCTGAGGACCGCTTTGCATCGATCCCCTGGCATAATCCTGATCCATGGTGTCGGTATGGCCTGGCCCATCCTGCGGGGCCATGAGGTGCTCAAGAACCTTCCCCAGCGTATGCAGGAGCTGAACAAGAAGATTCCACTGGTCCTCTTCTATCCTGGGGAGTATGACGGCAAGTATCTGAAGCCTTTCGGCCTCTTTGACGACAACAATGAATATCAGGCTATCCGTTGGCAATATAGTTGAAAAGGAAGTAAAACATGCAGATCAAAGAGCTGTTCCAGAATGACATCTACCGGACCATCAATGGTGTTGTCTATGCCGACCGGCTGGATTCAGACATTGTCTGGCAGGAGCTGGATGAATATGTCATCACCAAGGAGCTGAAGGGGCACATCAACCACCTATTCAAAGTCTATACTGATTCCCTTGAAGGCAGTACCGGTAACAATGGTGTATGGATCTCCGGGTTCTTCGGAAGCGGTAAATCGCACTTTCTGAAAATCCTCTCCTATCTCTTCGAGAACAGGCATATTACCCGGGAAGGTGTGACCCGAAGTGCTCTGGAGTTCTTCCAGGACAAGATCAACGATTCTCTGACTTTTTCCACCATCGAAGAAGCCATCAGAGTGCCGGCAGAGGTTATCCTTTTCAATATTGACAGCCTGAGCTTCCAGAATGACGAGAAGGCGGCCACGCTCAAAGCATTTTTCGGGGCTTTCAACAGGCGCAGGGGTTACTGCTTCAATTATCCTCATATTGCCCATGTAGAGCACTTTCTTACCCGCAAGGGAGTGTACAAGAGCTTTGTGGATGCTTTTGAAGCCATAAGCGATGGTCAGTGGTACCAGGAACGGGAAGATTATGTTTTCTATACCGACGATATCGTGCGGGCCATCGTACAGGTCCTTCCCAATCAGAGTGAGAACAAGCAGCTACTGGACTGGATAACCAACGGCGAGCGATCATACCCTCTGACCATAGAAAACTTCGCAGCCCTTGTAGCCGAGTATGTAGAGGAGAAGAACCGCCGTCTTCTTTTCATGGTGGACGAGATGGGCCAGTTTGTTGGTACCCATTCCGACCGCATGCTGAATCTGCAGACCATTGTAGAAAATCTTGGCACCCGGACCCACGACAAAGCATGGGTCTTCGTGACCAGCCAGGAGGACATCGATGCCGTCCTTGGTGTGAAGATCCAGGACAAGAGCAACGACTTCTCCAAGATTCAGGCTCGTTTCCATACCAGGCCTACACTATCTTCTTCCAGTATTGCCGAGGTGATACAAAAACGGCTTCTGCGCAAGAAGATCGGTCAGGGTACAGCCATAGGTGCGGTGTATGAGGCAAAACGGGATATCCTGCACAACCAGCTCAGCTTCAGTAGTGATACACCAACCATGGCCACCTACTCGAACACTGAGGATTTCATTGCCTCCTATCCTTTTGTTCCGTACCAGTTCAACCTGCTTCAGGATATTTTCGATGCGGTGCGTGCCGTGGGAGCAACAGGTCTGAATCTGAGCAAGGGCGAACGATCCATGCTTGATGCCTTCCAGACTGCCCTCAAGGCGGTAGGAGAGAGCTTTGAAGGAACGCTGGTGCCTCTTTGGGCCTTCTTCCCCACCATCCAGAGTTTTCTGGATGGATCGGTGGCCAGGTCGCTTTACAATGCCAAGGAAATTCCTGGCCTTAAGGATGAGGACCATAGGCTCCTTGAGACCTTGTTCCTGATCCGCTACCTGCGCCTGCGCAGGGTCCGGGGAAATATCCAGAACCTTTCAGTACTGAACCTGAGCCAGGTTGACACCGACATGGTAAAGCACAAGAGGGCTATAGAGGAATCCATTGCCCGGCTGGAGAAAGAAAACCTGATCAGCCGTCAAGGTGATGAGTTCCTTTTTTTGACCATCGAGGAGCAGAGCATCTCCCGGGAGATCCAGAACACGCCGTTGGCAGGCAATGCGGAAATCAAGGAACTGGCAGACATCATTTTCAAGGATGAGTTCGACGGCAAATCCAGATACCGGCATGACAACGGCAAGAGCTTCGATCTTCAGCTGAGCCTGGACGGTTACTATCTGTCGAACAAGGGAGATATCAGCATCGATCTTTCCTCTCCCCTTGGAGGCATGGATTACCAGAACAAGAAGACCAACGGCATCATGGCCAGTGCCGATGGCAACCGGGCTATTCTGATACTACCGGAGTCGACTGACTATTACCGTGAGCTGACTTTATTCCTGAAGACCAAGACCTATCTGGAAGGGCCGGGCTCCCGCAAGGTAAGCGGCAGCGAGGATATGATCCTGGCCCAGAAAGCCAATGAGAACAACCAGCGGCGCCGTAAGCTGATCGCTGGGGTAAACCAGTTGCTGGCCAGCATGGATGTCTGCATCTGTGGCAGCGTCTACCAGCCCAGTACTAAAGGTGGCTATCCGCTGTTGATGGAACTGGCCAAGTATATAGTAGGCGTTGTCTACAAAAAGCTGGATCTGCTGCCAAATCCGGTTACCGACTGGGAAGGCTCGATCAGGACCATGCTGAGTGCTTCCAGTGCTGCCTTGTTTGCTTCGGGACCCCAGACCACCAATCCCAAGGCTCTGGATGAGCTGAGGCAATTCATTGAACTGAGTGCCCAGGCCGGCAAGACTCCGACCATGGCTGACGTGGTAAAACGCTATGCTAGCGCTCCGTATGGGTGGCCCGATGGGAACGCGCAGGTACTGCTGGCATTACTCTTCAGATCAGACGAAGTCAGGTTGTTCCGGGGAACGTACCTTGAGCCTTCAAAAGCACTGGAGTGCTTCATCAAGCCCAGTCTATTTGACAGTGTTTCCATAAGTCGTTCCCGGGTCATTGGCCATGAGGTACTTGTCGCTGCTCAAACCCTGGCTCAATCCCTGTTCCAGGAGTTTGCGCCAGCAACTACCCGGGAACTTGCAGACCATATACGGAAACAGCTGGGGGGCTGGCAGGCCAAGCTCAAGGACTGGCAGAAGCTTGTGGAACACGATCCGAAGCAGTATCCGGGAGTGTCTACCATACAATCCGTCCTTGACCTGATTCTGCCGCTTATCCAGATGACACTGGCCGATGAGCTTGTAGAGACCGTAGCGGCTAAACAAGCCGAGCTTGAAGCCGTGCATACTGACTACAAACGGATTGCCGAGTTCTATGGCAACCAGATAAGCATCTGGCGCAAAGCCCGCAAACTGCTTGATGCCATACACCCGAACCGGACTCAGCTTGAGCAGGACGAAACAGCTGCAGCAGCACTAGGTCGGCTGGAATCCATACTAGGGGATGCAAAACCTTATGATCGTATCAAGGATCTGGCTCCGGCAATCGAAATGGTGCAGCAGGCCCTTGACCAGGCAATTCAGGCTGCCCGGGAAGCACTCAAGAAGATTATCGACGAGTACCGGGAACAGCTTACACCCTTGTGCGATGAGTTGGCACTTTCTCCGGAAGAAAGCTACAAGGTAAAGGAAAAGCTGAACCACCTCCATAGCCGTGCGCCTCTGGAAAGCAACCTGGCCAGCCTTGAGCTTTTACGGACCACCCAGGTCGATCTTGCCTATGATTCTGCGATTACCATACTTCAGGCCTTGCGGGAAGCCAAAGCAGCGGCAGAGGCTAAAAGGCATGAGACTGAGAAAACCACTATACATGCTGATGGAACAGGCTTTGCCGCGGAATCACCAGGCAGCGGAAAAGGTACTTCCTTCCCGGAAAAAGTCCAGAAGCCAACGGTCCTGGTAGAGTCCCTGCAGGCTAAAGACCTGATAAGTCCACAGGAAATCCGCACCACTGCCGAAGTGGACC
>JAVEXH010000206.1:0-5711 GCA_034004175.1 Spirochaetia bacterium | reverse complement strand
ACAGATGTTCTTCTGGATGCGTATCAGTGTGTCCAGCCCGTCCTGGCTCATCATGCCGTACAGGTCGTCTACCCGGGCAATGCCGGTGGCCTCGATCAGGAGCAGGTCGGGCCGCACATCCAGCGCCAGTTTTTTGAGTTCCGCAATGAAGTCTGTACGCATGCAGGAGCAAAAGATGCTGCCCTTGTTCAGTTCTATCTTCACGTAGTCACCTGGCGGCACCAGGGCACCATCAATGCCGATGGAGGCAAACTCGTTGATCATGACCGCAAGCCGCTCAACCCTTCCAGAAAAATGATCTATGAGATTGTTTACGAGTGTTGTCTTGCCTGAGCCCAGGAAGCCGGTTACCAGTATGACAGGAATCATGACAGCAGCTTGATCCATTCTTTGACCACATCCTTGTCCACAGCCTTGCCGAAGCTCCGCAATTCTTTCTTTACTGAAATGACTGCAGGCAAGCGCTTGACGCCATGCTCGGAAATTTCGGATTCGTCGGTTATGCGTTCCACAAATATATCGGTTCCCAGCTCACGCTGGGCGCGGTTGATGTTCTCCAGCAGCAACTCTGCTTCGGGAGAGCCGTTGTCCAGGACTATGAGCTTGCTGTCGTTCTTCTTGATCCTGGCCCGCTCTATCATGCGCCGGTATATGGCCGCGATCAGATCCTGGCGCTTGGGTATCTGGCTTATGAAAGTAACCTTGCCATCGATGCAGATGGTGGGAACCTTCTCCACATTCAGGGATACCATGAGCTCAATGGCCTCCCGTGATTTTATCTTGTGTTCCTTCCATTCCACCACGCCTTCAAACTCAGGTGCTATTTCCTTCACGCTCTCTACCATGTACTGGCAGGGGCTGCATGACTCGGAATCAAGAGTAATGATGTCTACTTTAATGGTATTCGAGCCGCCGTATTCCGAAAGGTCAAGATCGGAGGCCATGGCCGATTCGGTACCGATCAACTCGGTGGCCACCTGCAGCTTGTATTCGTCCCGCACCATCTCTGAAACAGCGATGATGTTCTGCTGGGGTACATGATAGGGAATGTCACAGCCGGGAGCCAGGATGAAGCCCTTTTTGCCACCGATGGACAGGCACTCCGCCGCATGGCGCAGGTTTTCCCTCTCGTCACCGAAAAGCATGACCGTTGTCAGCTTCATGTTGCCACCGAAGGAGACACCATACTTGGCAGAAGTCTGCTTCACGTAGTCCAGGGGGATGTTCTCGTCGATGGAGATATTGTCAGGCTTGCAGAGGCACATGTTCTCTATGTTCTTCTGGGCATGGCCACAGACAAAGAACGACGACTTGCGCCCGGCCGCCCTGACCGAGGCAAAGAGGTCGGAGATGTACTCGGTAACGAAGGTAGAAAAATCCTTGGGGCTGATCTGGCTGGTCATGGGGTCAACGACAGCAACGATGTCACAGCCATTCTCGATGTAATACCCTGCCATTTTCTTTGCTATTCTGTTGCAGAAGGTCATGACCTCTTTAACATAGTCGGGATCATCGTACATGGCCATGAAGATCTCGGGGCCCATCATATGCAGGGCCAATGTGAATGGGCCGGTGATAAGACCATACAGGGCAATATCGGGGAACCGGGCCCGCAGTCTGCGGGTCACCTCCATGGCCATGGGTATCCTGCCCTTGGTTTCATCGAAGGCAGGCAGATCGGCAAGCTTGATGCCGCCCATAAGGGGGTGGCTTGATACAGCAGGTGGATTGTCCTCGGACCAGACCAGGGTACAGCCCAGAACCTCCGCTTCTATCTGCAGATCAAACACCACGGGGATGCCATCAGGTTTGTACAATTCCACCGATTTTTCCATGCCAGCCACGATGGTATCAGCGCTCTTCAGATACTCTTCCGCCCCCATCCCGAGCAAGGCTGCAGCATGGACGCCGACAAAAGGTACATAGGGCGTGCGTTCAGTGGTCTTGTTTTCCATTGCCGCCAGAATCAGTTGTTTTCCCGTCATGGTGAATGCTCCTTGGGTGTGAGGTTCCAGATGCACCAGTATTCTACCGGGGGGTTGAAAAGCGATATTGTAATATTTTATCGATTTTGGTAGTTATAAAACTAAAATTTTACCTATAGTTACTCCAATTCCGGCAGGTAGGCCGGCACGCTATGCCCTGGCGATGACCGCATGGATATTTGCACCGGCCGGTACCCAGGGATACCCTTACGCAGAATCATGGAATGCGTATAATCAAGGCCTATGAAACTACGGGCACCTGGCCTTGCCATGCACAGTCTGAAGACCATACTCCCGGGGACCTTCCTGGCCATCATCATTGCCATGACCCTGCTTAGCTTCGGGGCCATAGGTGCTGTGCGGGGAGCCTATCTGGAGCTTGCATCCATGCAATCGGTACAGAGGGGCATTGTAAACCTGAGAACCCTGGCTTCAGGTTTGCTGACGTCAACGGACAACTATCTCCAGACAGGAAACGAGGCATACAGGGAAGAAAGTCTGGCAACAAAGAAGCTCTTCGATTCCTTGCTTCTGGATCTGGGCAAAATGGTTGGCCCTGCTTACCGACTTGAGATCAGGGATATCAGGGCAACCCATGATACCTTCATGCAACTTTCCCAGGAGGTTTCAGAAGACCTGGCGGCAGGAATAGAACGGATCTACATAGACAGGCGTCGGGCTGAACTCCGGCGCTACATGGGCTATGTGGATGCCGAATGCGGCAGCTTCCTGGACAGCTACATGCGCCAGTCCCAGCTGAGTTCGGAAGTGCTCGGAGCACGGGTCGAGCAGACCGGCAATGCTGCCTACCTGGTTTCCTTCCTCATAGCCTTCCTGTTTTCACTTCTTGCCCTGCGCATAGCCAATACTGTTGCCGATCCGATCTTTGCCCTGGCTGGCCTGATGGGGCGCTTTGCTTCCGGGGAGCTGGACCTGCCGCCGGCCTCGGAGAAAGGGCCTGCGGAAATAGGGTTGCTGGCCAGAAGCTTCAACACCATGACACCGAAGATAAAACGGCTGGTTGAGGTGGAACGCGAGAAGACAGCCCTGGCCGAACAACTGAGGGAAGAAGGTACCAGGATGCTGGAACTTGAAAACTCCATGCGCATGACAGAGCTTGAACTGCTTCAGGCCCGCATCAATCCACACTTCATCTTCAATACCTTGGCGTCGATTGCGTCCCTTGCCCAGCTTGAGGAGGCAGGACGGACAGGCCGCAGTGTGAACAGCCTGGCCCGCATCATGCGCTACAGCCTTACCGCAGACAGGGCTACTGCCACTATAGGGGAAGAACTGGAAACAGTCAGACACTATCTGGCTTTGCAGAAAATACGCTTCAACAAACGGCTGAAGTTCCAGGTACAGTGCAGCGACGCCGTGAGTGCCTGGCAACTACCGGGCTTATCAGTGCAACCATTTGTGGAAAACGCCATCATCCATGGCATAGAACCCAAGGAAAGCGGCGGATCGATCATGGTTGAAGCAGTGGAAATCGATGCAAGCACAGCCCTGATACGCATCAGCGATGATGGCATTGGATTTGATCCAGCCTACCTGTTCGAGCACAGAGCAGACGGAAGAGCCCACTACGGCATTGCAAACGTCTCACGCCGCCTGGAACTGCTGTATGGGAAGAACACTGTCAACGTGACAAGTGCCCCGGGCTCGGGTACCACCGTGGAGCTCAGGATAGGCGTTGCCACTCCCCGGGGGAAAAACCAGTACGTTTCCTGAACACCCGGGTAAAATAATGGGTATCCGCATACCCGACCTTGGTGGCTGTCTCGTCAACCCCGAGGCGCTCCTCACGCAACAAACGGCAGGCGGCATCGATGCGTTTACGGGTTGCATACTCCACAAAGTTTTCCGAAAAATATTCCTTGAAGGTCCGGGATACATGCTCCGGACTCAGACCCAGATCGGCAGCCAGGCGCTCAAGGGACAACTCAGCCAACGGCAACGCCTCGACCGCGGCATGGTAGCGCCCGGCCTGATCCACGTCGCCGGCAGCAGTGCGGTGAACCCGGTATATATCGTCCAGAAAGGTCCTGAGACTGCGTTCCACGCCGCCGCGGTCCCTGGCCTCCTGCACGAGCGGCAGCAGCGGATCGGCGTCCAGCCTCTGCAGGCCACGGTCACGCAGGCGGGATCGCAGGGAATAGAAAAAATCTGAAAGCCGCTCTTTCAGGGATTGCAGGTCTTCGTCTTCGGCCGCCCAGGCATCCACCAAGGCACCAGGGGCAGCAGGACCCAGGGCATCCCCACGCAGAACCGCATCACGCACAGCGCGTTCCAGAACCCGTGAGGCCTCCACTGGCAATTCCCTGGGCTCATGCCTTTTGCGTAGCTGCTTTGACCGGCCGCTGGTACCTGCATAGACTTCGGCTTCATCTTCATCTTCATTGCATTGCCACCGTGGCTCAGCCAACAAGGTCCCGGTGATGGCAGACCCGCTGCTCCCTGCCTGAACTGCAACTCTGTGTGCAGTTCTTATGTCCTCCAGAACCCGCGAAAGGGTTCCCCCGATATCCTCCTCGGTGACTGGCTTCAGCATGTAGCCAGCCAGACCCAGGTTCAGGGCCTTCTGGGCATACGAGAAGTCGTCATAGGCGCTGACGATTATGATGCGTACTTTCTGGTGTATCTTGATGATGCGCCGGGAAGCTTCAAGCCCGTCAAGCCCGGGCAGGCGGACATCCATGATCACAAGATCCGGTCTCAGCTCCCGGATCAACTGCACCGCTTCCTGGCCGTTCACCGCCTCCCCGACCACCGATACATCCACGAAGGAATCGGACAGCAGTTTTCGTACGGCATAACGCGACAGGTCTTCATCATCGACAATGACAACCCGTATCATTTGGTCAGCCATGGTCATTCCAGTTGTACAGTCACGGGCTGAAAGCCATCAGTGCTCAACGCCAGCGAGGCTGGCCGGTCGCCATCCCAGCCGCTGACATCGAGCTTTACAATGAGGGCAGAAGATCCCGGACTGGCCTTGCAGCCAGCCAGCAGGGTATCAAGCCCCTGGACAAGGGCACCTCGTGCCACGAAGGCGGAAAGCATGGCAACCTGGTCACTTACCACAAGGTCCATGGTGTCTGGCACAACGATGTTCCCGCTGGCCGCATAATCCTTCATGGCCCCCAGCTCGGAGCCAAGCGGCACCGGGCTGGTACGGCCGCCCAGATGCCTGAGCAGCCTTCCGGCTACAGACAGCAGGCGATAGGCACCCTTGGACTCATCTACCCCCGCGAGCTGGGCTGCCCGCGCCATGGTTTCCTCTGCCCATTCCAGGCGCCGCTGTAGCTTCATGGGTATCAGTATACACCGAATTCGGCCAGAGCCTCCCTCATGGCCATGAAGTTTTCAGGGGGCACATCGCCCTGCACATTGTGCACTGCAGCGAACACGAAACCACCACCGGGGGCTAGATCGTTTATGCGTCGCTTCACTTCGTCCCGGACCTCGGCGGGGGTGCCGAAGGGAAGGACATGCTGGGTATCCACACCGCCTCCCCAGAAAGTGATGTCCTTGCCGAACTCCTTTTTAAGGAGCTTTGAATCCATACCGTCGGCATTCACCTGCACAGGATTCAGGATGTCCACTCCTTCTTCTATCAGATACGGGATGAGGGGTTTTACCGCTCCGCAGGTGTGGTAGAAAATGTGCACCTTGTGGGGAGCCTTGCTCTGGATGAAGGAGAACAGCTTCTTGTGATACGGG
>JAVEXH010000205.1:0-5712 GCA_034004175.1 Spirochaetia bacterium | reverse complement strand
GTCACTTGACCCAGCCACGATTTGTTCTTATCGCAAGATACAAGGTTGCTGTTGACAAGGGCGGCTGCGGATGCGGAGAATGGAGATAGTTGAACATGGCGCCGCGGGGGGGGGACAGGTTATGCATGGTTTTTACGAAAGATATCTGCTTGTCGATGTGGGCAAGCGGACGCAGGAGATACTGGAGACGCCTGAGCCTGTCTGCGCCGCCTACCTGGGCGGCAAGGGTCTGGGCAGTTGGCTTCTGCATAAATATAACCCTCCAGGGGTCGATCCGCTGTCCCCGGACAATGTGCTGATCTTTGCCACCGGCCCGCTTACGGGCTCACCTCTGCTTGGTTCCTGCCGCTACGGGGTGTACACCAAATCGCCCCAGACAGGCTTCTACTCGGAGTCCTACGCCGGCGGCAAGGCCCCGGAGGCCATCGACGAAGCCGGCTTTGACGCCATCGTCATAAAGGGACAGAGCAGCAGCCCCCTGGCTCTGAGCATAACACCCGATGGAGCCGCCTTCCACGATGCAGACGGACTCTGGGGCATGGATACCCACGAGGCAGAGAAGCAGGCCCTGAAGCTGTACGCTGCAAGCAAGCCGGTCTCTCCCACGCCGGGTTCTCCCAAGCAGGTCTCTCCCACCCCGGACTCTCCGACGCCAGGCTCTCCCAAGCACGGCTACCGCAAGCCGGGAGCCCTGGTCATAGGGCCGGCAGGCGAAAATCTCGTGCGTTTTGCGGTGATCGAGAACGACCTGTGGCGCTCCGCCGGCCGGACAGGCCCAGGGGCGGTGATGGGATCCAAACGGATAAAAGCAATCGTATTCCAGGGTGACAGGAAACGTCCATTAGCCGATGAGCCAGGGCTCAAGGCCTTTGCCCAGGCTACCGCCAAGGCCAACAGGGAAACCCAGGGCTTCAAAAACTACCGGGCCATGGGCACCACCATGATCGTGAAGCTGAGCAACGAAAACCACTTCTTCCCTACAAAATACTGGACCGCAGGCCAGGCACCTCACTGGAAAAACATCGATGCAGAGGCCCTGCACTCCCGGAACGAGGTAAAGCCCAACGCCTGCGCCAAGTGCGCCATGGCCTGCGGCAGGCTTACCACCATCCGCACCGGCCGCCACGCTGGCCTGCAGATAGAGGGGCCGGAGTTCGAGACCATCTACGCCTTTGGCGGCCTGTGCATGGTGGACAGCATAGAAGAGATAGCCTGGCTGAACGACATCTGCGACCGGCTTGGCATGGACACCATGAGTGCCGGCAACCTCTGCGCCTTCACCATAGAGGCGGTGAAAGCGGGCAAGGTGCGGTTCGACATAGACTACAACCAGGTGGACGCCATAGCTGACCTGCTGGGCTTGATAGCCCGCAGGAAAGGCATAGGAGCAGTGCTGGCAGAAGGCATAGTCCATGCCGCCCGGGAGTGGGGGCTGGAAGACCTGGCCGTTCATGTAAAAGGTCTGGAACCCGCCGGCTATGATCCACGGACACTCAAGGGCATGGGGCTTGGTTACGCCGTATCAGACAGAGGCGCCTGCCACCTGCGTTCGTCATTCTACAAGGCGGAAACCAGCGGTCTGATAGACCGCAGCATCGTGAAAGGCAAGGCCGGACTTTTCATGGACTTCGAGCACCGGCTTACCCTCTTTGACACCCTGGTTTTATGCCGCTTCTACCGCGATTTCTACCTCTGGGACGAACTGGCCACCATCATCGGCACCGCTACAGGCCTGCCTGCCGACAAGGCCAGCCTCACAAAAACAGCCATGGACACCGCAGACCTCATCCGCCTGTTCAACATCCGCGAGGGGCTTACAGCAGCGGACGATGCCCTGCCCTCTCGCCTGTACCGCGAGAAACTTGAAAGCGGACAGGGCATCACCGAGGAGGAACTGCTGTACATGAGGCAGGAATACTATGCCCTGCACGGCTGGGACGAGGCAGGCAGGCCGATGAAGGGGGCGCCCCACCTGCTCTGAACCTGCCTTCGCTTGATCAGCCCAATATGCCCGACTGGTACAGCCCCGAGATGATGGTCAGGGCCATCAGGATGATGGCAGCCCTGCCCACCCAGCGGTGCAGCTTCCGGACCCCGGCCTTGTTCTTCTTAACCATGAACATGGCCTGACCCAGGATGGGAGCTGCCACTGCAAGCACCAGGGTCGTTGCGCCCAGCCAGGCATGAGGCACCCTGAAGTGGATGCCGGTGGACATGGCAACCATGCGTATGCCGAAACCAAGCCCGATGATGCCCAGGAAGGCTCCACCCGCGCCAAGGGGCTTGTGAATGGCCAGCCATTTCTTGTTCTTCTTGCCGTACCGTGCCACCAGCATGCCTGAGGTCATCAGGATGAAGGACAGGCTCAGCGGCAGGGCATGGGGCAGTACAAAGGCCAGTATGGCTGCCACGTTGCCCGGTTTGCTTGCAGGGCTGCCGGCACTTGGTGCCGAGGAACCGGCGGCAGCGGAGCCTGCCGGGGTCGCGGAGTCATCAGGGGCAGCAAGAGTGCCATAACCGGCGACCGGGTGGTACTCGTCAAAGTCATCTGTGGGGCCGTAGGCCCAGATGTAGGGTTCGCCGGATACAAGGGGCTTGTCATTGGCCTCCGACGCGGCGATGGGGCGGCTGAACTCGATAGTAGTTATGCCATCCTTCTCGATTGCAGCAAAAGATGACAGGTCGTCCTTGCCACCAAGCTCGGTATCAGGTGGATGTGGGCCGTATGGCCCGGTGGAATAACAGTCCAGCACAAACGGAGTGCCGTCGCCCTCGACCCAGCCAATGGCCATGTCGGCACCCTGCATCATGCTCTCCGAGCCGAAGCCGAGGGCAACCCAGCCTCCGGTGGGGGCCGACATGGCGAACCAGGCCAGGGAATCGCTGATGGTCCAGTATACGGTCAAGGTGCCGCCCTCGAAGGTTTCGGATGACTTGTATTCACCCGCGGCCACCAGACCGTCTACAGATGGTTCAGCCAAGGCAGGCATCAAGACCAAAGCGGCCATAGCAACCATCAGAACCACAACAAGATACTTCTTGGTATTCATGCGGATAGTCTTTTGCATACGGGACCGCAGTTCAAATCTTCAACAGTTGTCACTTGAACATGGCATGTCCGGTCTGGATGAGCTTCTGAAGCTCCGCCAGAACGGCCAGCCCCTTGGCCTTGTCCTTCTCCCCGGCGGCACCTACACCACGGAGGGCAGCGCTTACAAATTCGTCCAGGACCCTGTCCCATTCAGCCTTGCTTCCCTTAGGCGGGGTGTACTGCTTGATTCGGTTCTGACCCTCGGCAAACTTCCAGAAGCCGGAAGCTGCGGTAAAGAAATCACCCTTGTTCAAGGCAGTGCGAACCTGACCAAGGGTGGCTGCATTGTCACGCATCACCTGGACAACAACAGCGCGGTCGTAGGTGCTCTGGGCGGCAAGAGGTACGACAAAGGCCGCAACCAGAGCCACAACCAGAAGGATAGCTACATGTTTTCTTGTCATTTCGGCCTCCATGGCATATAAATTACTATTATAGTAATATTAACGCCCTGGGAGAGACAAGAAAAAACTGATGGCTCCGTACAGGTTCCTGATCCTTCCTATCATGACTGACCATTCCTGTCGTGCTGAACCTGTTCAGTCCTGTTCAGTCCTGCTCAACCGGCCAGGGCGGCAGGTTTTGCCAGATTGTGTACCCAGCGCTCCTTCTTCAGCCACAGCCAGGCTATGTACCATTTGGCAAAATCCGTAACCTTGACGATGGCAAACATCAGCACCGGCCCCATGGGTGTAAACAAGGCCAGGGCAAAGGCCCCGGGTATGAACAGGACGACAGTAACACCCACATCAACAGCGACTCCCATCATCATGTCACCGCCGGCCCGGGAAACAGCAAACTGCGAGTTCAGCAGAGTCCACAAGGGCAGATAGGCAGAAATGACCACCAGCAAGCCCCGGGTCACCGCCATGGCCTCACCGCTCAGGTTCATGAACACGAAAGGCACCAGGAGTATGCTGGCTGCCTGCAACGCCGCGACAATGGTGCCAGCCACCACAGCCCCGGACATGATCCACCGGGCCTTGACCCGGGCCTCATCCAGTTTGTCCGCTCCGAGCATGCCGCCTACGACCACCCCGGTTGAAACATGTATCCCGGTGAACACCAGGAAGAAGACATTGGCTACCGACCAGCCCGCAGCCATGCCAGCCACCACCTCCGCACCGCCCCGGCCATTGTACAGGGCAGTCATGATGGTTTCGGAGACTACCCAGGTGGCTTCGGACATCACCATGAGACCCGATTTTCCCAGGATCTCCCTGAACAGCGGCCAGCGTGCCTTGAAGATCCTGAGCAGAGGCACAAAGAATGGCGGTTTGGTCCACCTGACATACACCAGGAAGGCCACCAGTTCAACCGCTCTGGCGATGTTGGTCGCCAAGGCCGCGCCCATGATCTCAAGCCGGGGGGCTCCAAGGTTGCCATAGATGAGAATCCAGTTCAGGAAGGTGTTCACCAGGGTCGCCACTACGGATATCACCAAGGGTACCGTCGGTCGGCCTATATCCCTGAAGGCCGACCCTATGGCCTGCGAGAATCCCAAAGGCAGGAACAACCAGGAAACCATGCGCAGGTAACCCGCACCGTGGGCAACGATCTCCGTCTGGGCAGCATTTCCTATGGTCATCACGGCTATCAGACGTTCGGGCATGATCTGGCAGATCGAGAAGTACAAGGCGGAGAGGCCCAGGGTCATAATGGCCTTGAAACGGAAGGCCTGCTGCATGCCATCCTTGTCGCCAGCCCCGCGGTACTGGGACATGTAGATGCCGCCCGCCCCGGACAGCGTGAACATCAGCACGAAGTACACGAAGTTCACCTGATTGGCCACATTCACCGAGGCCATCTTGGCATCCCCAAGGCCTGCAACCATGAAGTTGTCTATGAGGGACACAAGGCTCTGGATGAGCTGCTGCAGCATCACCGGGACGGCCACCGCGAGCACCTCGCGATAGAAGGCTGCCGGACCGAAAAGGGATTTCTGATTCTGTAATTGGTTCATCAAGGCAATCTAGTGTCAAAACCGGTCAAACAGCAATAGCCCCCTTCCCGCCCCGGATGTAGTGGCTAATACCCAAGCATTCTATCCCAATAGGCGGCGGGGCCGTTTTGGCGTATGGGCTGTAATGAGGTGGGATGGCCTTACGAGTTCAGGTTCCGTGTAGGGATGCAGGTCCGCCTCGCCGCCGAGCATATCTTACTGCAAACCTTGAGTACCAAGGGCGGAGGGTGTCCATAAAAACACGCCCCTTGCGCTCAGCAAGGGGTTGTTTTTATGGACAGGACCCCCGCCTATTGGGACTACAGGCTTGGCAGTGATCCCATACATAGCGGCGAGGCGGGAGTGCTGGAATTTGGTTGGTTCTCCCGGGGTGGGGCGGGACTTGGTTAGGCAAATGGGCGGTAATGAGTGGAGTCAACAGCCTGTCGGCGCTGACAGAAGTTGCTCATTCCAGTCGGCGCAGGTAACGGTGAAGGAGGGATGCTGTCCAGACGGCATACAGCAGTGCTGAAAGTCCATAGACCGGTACAGTACCCCCGCTTATAGGCAAATGAACAAAGGCAGGTATGCCATCAGGCAGCCCCTGCAGGCCGGACAGGTAGCCTGCGGCAGCCCAGTACTGCGGAACCGGCCCTCCTTGCCGCCCTACGGATCCGGG
>JAVEXH010000204.1:0-5743 GCA_034004175.1 Spirochaetia bacterium | reverse complement strand
AGCCAGCTACCCGGATGCCTCTGCCAGCCCGCTCTCGCTGATGGCCGGGCAGGGGGCGGCGCTGAAGGCAGGAGCAAAGGGTTACCTTCATAATCACCTCAGGGTGGCGCTGAAGGATCTGGGTATACTGCTTCTGGCTTTGGGGCTTGCGGTGGCAATCCGGAAGTTCCTGCTGGGAGCGCTGGAAGCCCGCATTGTCTGGGTTACCTTCTATCCTGCGGTGATGGTTGCGGCACTCTATGGAGGGCTGATAACCGGCTTCCTGGCAGCGGTGGTTTCTTCCCTGATAGCCTTGTATGGCTGGCCGCTTATCGGGAACCACCCTTTCATAAACGATGGGGCCGATCTGCTGGGTATGGTTGCCTTCCTGTTCAACGGAGCGATGATCGCTGTTGTTGCCGAGGTAGCCAGAAGAGCCAGGATCAAGGCCATACATGCAAAAGACCAGGCCGAGAGTGCGAACAAGGCAAAAAGCGTGTTCCTGGCCACCATGAGTCATGAGCTGCGTACCCCGCTCAATGCCATTCTGGGTTTCTCGCGACTGCTCCAGAATGATGAAAACATCTCGCCTGAGAACAAACGCAGTCTCGGACTCATCAATCGTTCGGGAGAACATCTGCTGGCGCTCATCAACAATGTGCTCAATCTTTCCAAGATAGAGGCTGGCCATATTTCGATCGATGAATCGGTCCTGGATCTGAGCGGCCTGATGCGTGATCTGGTTGAACTCCTGCGTCCCCGTGCAGAGGCCAAGGGTCTGTCACTGAGTCTTGATCTTGCCGAGGATGTGCCGCGCTTCATCATGGCTGATGAGGCCAAGCTCCGTCAGATTGTTTTGAATCTGCTTGGCAACGCGGTTAAATTCAGTGCTGCCGGTACGATTCTGCTTGCCATCTCCCAGAAACCCTGTGATGTATCAGAGCGAATCATCCTGCAGATCAGCGTACGGGATTCAGGTGAGGGCATCGGGCAGGAAGAAGTGCAGAAGATCTTCGAGCCTTTCTATCAGGCTGCCAGTACCCGTGTCCGCGAGGGAACCGGGCTTGGGCTTGCCATAACCAGGGATTTCATCACCCTCATGGGTGGTAGCATATCGGTGGAAAGCACGCTGGGGGAGGGGTCCGTCTTTCTGGTTGATCTTCCGGTAGGCCTGCCTGGTGGTGTGGGTACCGATGATATATCAGCCTCCGCCTCTGCTGCGGTTTCCCGGGACGACAACAGGATACCGCACCTGGCTCCTGGCCAGGATGATTGGCGTATCCTCATTGTTGAGGATCAGAGCGAGAACTCCCAGTTGCTGTCGCGGATTCTGGAACAGGCAGGTTTCCAGGTACGCGTTGCATGGAACGGGGCTGAAGGTGTGGAAGCCTTCCGGTCATGGCGGCCCCACTTCATCTGGATGGACTGGCGCATGCCGGTTATGGACGGCAAGGAGGCCACCCGGCTCATCCGTAGCCTGGAGGGCGGGCGGGATGTCAGGATCGTGACTCTTTCGGCCTCGGTCTTCAAGCAGGACAGGGATGAACTAATACAGGCCGGAGCTGATGATTTTGTGACCAAACCCATACGTTTCAGGGAAATTTTCGGCTGCATGGAAGCCCGCCTTGGAGTCCGCTTCACGTATGACAAGGCCCTTCCTGACAATTCCGGTGTGATTGAACAAGGCGGGCAGCCACCACTGCTTGACCACAAGACTCTAGCCAGCTTGCCTGACCCGCTCCGGGCCAACCTGGCTGCGGCAATAGGCAGCCTGGATTCCGGCCGTATCGGCACTGCTCTTGATGCCGTGAGTGCTGTTGATCCAGTACTGGCGGCTGACCTAAGACGGAATATCGGTCTTTTTCAGTACACAGCCATCCTGGATGCATTACAATCAATGGCCAAGGCTGATGCGCCGGAAGGAAACTGACTGGATGAGTACTGCGGCAAGCATCCTGACGATAGATGACAATCCCGAAACTCTGGCCCTGCTGGTAAAACTCCTGGGCAATGAGGGCTACCGTGTCCTCCCAGCGGATTCAGGGCAATTGGGTCTGTCTGCCGCAGCATCCCAGCAGCCTGATCTGATCCTGCTTGACATACGCATGCCGGGTCTGGATGGGATTGAAACCTGCCGGCGCCTGAAGGCGGATCCAGCCACGAAACATATTCCGGTAATACTCATGAGTGCCTACACCGAAGTAACACAGTGGACCGCAGGTCTTCGTGCCGGTGCAGCTGATTTTGTGAACAAGCCCTTCCAGCCAGAGGAACTACTTACCCGCATAAAGACCCAGCTTGAGCTTGGTTCTGCCACTTTCAAGCTTGAGCAGACCGTTGCCGCACGTACCCAGGAACTGAGGCAAGCCAACCTGCGGCTGGATGCCCTCTGGAGCTTGACTTCCCTGGTTACCCAGGATGGGGTAGGTGCTCTGGACGCCAGGGCCATCTATGATTTTGTCCTTGAGAAGATAGTTGCCATGACTGCCAGCCCCTATGGCTTCTTTGGGTTGCTGGACGAGTCGGAATCGGTGATGACCATACACTCCTGGTCAGGCCAGGCAATGGCGGATTGCTCAATTGTGGATAAGCCGGTTGAATACCGGATAGCCGAGGTAGGTATATGGGGTGAGGCCATCAGGAACAGGAGACCACTGGTGGTCAATGACTATGCGGCACCCGATCCTGCCAAGAAAGGGTATCCCGGGGGCCATGTGCTGCTGTCCAGGCTGATGGTTGTACCGGCCTTCTCAAGGGGCAGGATAACGGCAGTGGCAGCGGTGGCCAACAAGGCAGAAGACTATGATGAGGCGGATCTCAGGCAGTTCACCACGTTCATGGAAGGAATTGCCCTGAACCTTGAGCACCGGAAGATCTGGGCCGAGCTGAAGGCCAGCGAACTTAAATATCATTCGGTTGCCGATTTTACCTACGACCTCGAGACCTGGCGGGCTCCCGACGGAAGCTTCGTGTATGTATCGCCGTCCTGCGAGCGGATCACCGGCTATACACCGGAAGAGTTCATGGCCGATCCGAAACTGAGCGTGAAGATGGCTGTACCTGAAGACCAGCCGATTATTGAAGCGCATTATTCACTGGAAGGCCAGGCCGACCAGGGTGAGGACAGGCATGTGGATTTCAGGTTTACAACCAAGGACGGGCGGGTCCGCTGGATAAGCCATTACTGCAGGCAGGTTGTGGACAATACCGGAAAAAACATCGGCAGGAGAGCCAGCAACAGGGACATAACTGATCGCAAGCTGGCCGAGGAGAGGATCCAGGCATTGCTCAGGGAGAAGGATCTGCTGTTGTGTGAGGTTCACCACCGCATCAAGAACAACATGAACAGTGTATCCAGCCTCTTGTCCCTCCAGAAAAGCAGGCTCAAGGATCAGAACGCCATAGATGCCCTTGAGACCGCACAGCACAGGCTCAGGAGCATGGGCTTGCTTTATGAAAAATTGTACCGGTCAAATCATGTAGGTTCCATTGCCATGGGTAATTACCTGCTTCCTCTGGTCAAGGAGATAGTGGACACCATACCCTGCCATGCCGCCGTAACCGTGGTGGATGATATAGGAGACTTCGAACTTGAAGCACCACTGCTCCAGCCGCTTGGCATAGCAGTGAACGAGATTGTCACCAACAGCCTGAAATACGCCTTTGAAGGCAGGACCAAAGGCGTGATACGTGTGGCAGCCGGCAAGACTGGCAAGCGGGTCTGCATCACCCTGGGGGACGATGGTATCGGCCTGCCACCGTTCATTGAAACTGAAAAATCAGGCGGCCTCGGGCTGGTGCTCATCAAGGCCCTGGTAGAGCAGCTGGACGGAACTATCCGGATTGAGAGAGTCTCAGGCACGCAGTTCATACTTGAGTTTGATGCCTGAGGAGAACTGCCAGAAACGGCAAACTTGAACTCTGCATAGCCCGGAACAAGCCTGGAGCGACCTTTGCAGAAAATTTTTTCTGAGGTATATTGTATGGAATGCATTTTGTCATAATCCCTAAATATGGTTTCTGCGATGTGTATCGAACATGGCTTGTGCTGATGATAGCAATCCTGATTCCGCTCACCATACCGGCACAGGAACTGGTGTTGCACCGCTATCATGGACAGGAACCAGATGCCCAATTCGAGGAAATTCTGTATTTGGCTGCCGGTGTAGCCCTGATCCAGCAAGGTCTGTCCAGCAGCAGGAACGCGGAAACGGCGGATTACATACTCTTGGCCTCCTATGACATACATTCCAGTACCACCGATCTTGACTACAGTCTTTACGGGAATACTTCCGGGGACGGCGAACTGGCCAGCATCGAAGTTTCGCTGCCCATTGGCCCGGAACTGGATGATGCCATAGCTGAAGCCATCTGGTCGCTGTTCCAGGCTGCGGGAATACCGGGGGATCCCTCCGCCGATGCGATGATATACGGACTTCTGGAGGGTGAACCGAACCTGTCGGACTCTGTGCCTGTCCTGAGGCTTCCCGCGGAACCATCAGCCCCTGAGCCAGCATTGCGCTCTGTGTCCTCTGCCGGTACACGCCCGGATTTTTCCACTTCGGCATCGATGGCTGGCATCATGTTTTTGGGAGAGGCCATGCAATACTTGCGCTACGGGGTAGGTGGGAAACTTGACTTCGGTTTATCCTGGAAGCAGGCAACCAGGAGTATGGGGCTTGAATTCCCGGTATCGTTCAGTCGGGCTTTCAACAATCCAGGGGTGGTAGGGGGGCCTTTTTATCTCGGGACAACCGGGTTTGGTCTCAGTCTTGGCACAGGAACGGACATGGTTTACAGAATTGGTGCGGTAATTGCCGGTGGTACTGCCTTCCTTATGGTGGATGGCACTTCGGGTATCCTCATCAAGACCATTCCGTATGCGGAACTGGGGCTTTCCATCCGCTTGCCTATGGGGCCCCGCTTATTCCTGGGTGGTGATCTTCGTTACCTTGCAGCCTTTGACCAGGAACTGGTTCTCATGGGTATATCACCCGCTATCACCGTTGGCAGGGAGTTCTAGGATGTACAAACGAAGAATCGGGCTGTGAGTTCTGACTATGGTTTTGATCATCCTTGGCGGATGTGATTCCTACTCTCTGCTGGATCAGTTCATACTGAACAGTGAACTCAGGCTGACACCCCAATCAACCACACTCAAACCGGGAGAGACTTCATTGCTCTATCTGGAGGGTGGCACAGCCCCGTATTTGCTGTACGCTACCAATGGCGGAGTCTACGACGATGGAACTGCTCTGGACCTTGGCAGTATCGACGATAGCGCTCCCTCATACTCATACACGGCGGGAAACTCGATTGGTCCTGTAACAATCAGATTCAGCGACAGCCTTGGCTTCGCGACTAGCACAACCATCACTGTGGTGCCCCATGCTCCTGACTCGGTTATTGCAGATGGAACGATTGTTGGACCGCAGACCGTCGAAATAACATGGTCATACCCTTTCCCGGATAAAATCCAGGGATTCAGGATTATGCGGTCCCAGGATGGAACAACATTCACAGTACTCGACGGCGCAGAATCCTTGCCAAGGTTACCAACAAGTTTTGTCGATGGTACTGCAAGCCCTTCCAGCATGAATTATTACGTGGTCTACGCGATTGCCGGCTCGTATCAATCAGCGAATAGCATTGAAGCTAGCGCCTGGGGTAATCCGCCTTGATATCTTCCCGGAATTCTATTCCTGGCTCAGTGCCTGCTGAAGTGGCTCCAAGGCCTTGGTGACTGCTGCATAGGTCTCGGCCT
>JAVEXH010000203.1:0-5747 GCA_034004175.1 Spirochaetia bacterium | reverse complement strand
TCAGAAATAAAAGGCAAGACACAGGGGGAAGTTGCCCAGGTACAGGGCCTTTCTCTTTCTGGCGCTAAATCCCGAGTGCAACGAGGACGAGCCCTGTTGAAAGACATGCTTGCCGCGTGTTGCCGGATTGAATTCGACCATAACGGAAGACTCTATGATTATGAGATCAAAGGAAAGTCCTGTGATGGTTGTTGAGCAGCGATACAAATATTTTGCGTCTTTTCTAAAATTATCTCGTCTATAGGATGAGCAAAGCTCAGAACCTATAGAAGGAGATTCAGAATGGGCAAAATTACGACTGACGAGATTCGCAGTGCGGTACGAGAGAACTATGGGAAAGTAGCAAAATCAGGGAATGCCGGTTGTGGTTGTTCCTCCTCTTCCTGCTGTGGATCGCCAAGTGATGTGACTGCAGCGGATATTTCGCTCGGTTTGGGATATTCCAGCCAGGATGTATCAAGTGTGCCAGAAGGTGCGAATATGGGGCTTGGCTGTGGCAATCCGCAGGCTCTAGCCTCCTTGCAACACGGCGAAACAGTACTCGATCTGGGGAGTGGTGGAGGATTTGATTGTTTTCTGGCGGCACGAGCCGTTGGCGTCACGGGACACGTGATCGGTGTTGATATGACGCCGGAAATGATCACCAAATCCCGCCAGAATGCGAGGAAAGCTGAGCTTGAGAACATCGATTTCCGACTGGGAGAGTTGGAAAACCTGCCGGTAGCCGATGGGATTGTGGATGTCATCATTTCGAATTGCGTGATCAATCTTTCTCCCGAGAAAGAAAGGGTATTCAGAGAGGCCTTCCGTGTACTGAAACCCCTGGGACGGCTAGCGATTTCCGATGTTGTTGCCACAACTGAACTACCAGAAGCAATCAAGAAAGATCTGGCATTTCATACTGGGTGCGTAGCCGGCGCTTCTTCCATCCAGGATCTTGAATCCATGCTGCATCAGGCCGGTTTTGGGAACATCAAGATCAAGCCAAAAGATGAGAGCAAAACATTCATCCGCGACTGGATGCCAGGCAGCAGGATTGAAGACTATGTGGTTTCTGCAACTATAGAGGCAGTAAAACCACAAGAAACGTGACAATCACGTAAAGGCCAGAATCAATTCTGGAGAGAGCTTTACCCTACGCAGCAAGGATCAGAAGCGCCTGCGGAGAGTGCAGGGAAATACAGGAATCCAGCCTGCCGGGTTCCTGTCGTGACAACTATAAAGTCAGGGTTCAGCCCTTCAGTGAACCTGCCAACCCGGTTGCCCAGACCCTGGCCATGCCAGGATCCTGTCTGTCTACAGGCAGGTCAGCAGGAAATCCAAAGAGGAACCTGGCAAACCCTGGCATGGGTTTGTCTATCCTGCCGGGGAACACCTTCCAGTCAGAAGCACCGGCAGTGGCAGCAGCCTTGGCGGTGCTTTTTTCTATGGCCTTGTTCCACAGGAGCCGGGCTTTGCCATGCATGTACGATACAGAAAAAACGGCGGTCTTCTTTCCCGCCAGCCTGGCCTGGTTGGCTGCCAGAAAGCTGGTGGCGTCAGGTACCAGCTGCATGCCGTTGATAGGGGAACCTATCAATACCGCGTCATATCCATCGAGGTTGCTGGCTTCGGTCAGGCTTTTTACATCGACCTCCAAACCCTGATCCTTTAATGTGCTGGACAGAACCTCCGCATAGTTCCTGGTGGTTCCGGTCTTGGTGGTGTACGCGACAAGTACTCTGTTCATACAGTCTCCTTTGCTGCCTTTTCCAACTCTTCTGAAGTCACTGAAAATTGCTGTTTCATTCCGATGCATGGCTCCAGTATGGACGGTTATACCCGCAACCCATCCAAAAACGCCAGCATCCTCGTAAACATCTCCAGGGCCAGGCGGGAATCTTCATGGTGGCTCCCATGGCCCCCATCGTACCAGTAAACCGCAAGGGGCTTGCCAAGGGCTTTCATCTTCCGTTCGTAGGCCTCGAACTGCCTGGGCGTCGTGATCCCGTCATCCCTGGCCTGCAGCACAAGACAGGGCCTGGATACAGAGCCTGCATAGGTAATCGGAGAGGCTCGGGTGTACACCTCCGGTTTGTCTTCCGGAGAGCCCCCGAAAAGCCCTTCCATGTTTGCTTTTCCTGCAGCATCCAGTTCCCCATGGCCAAGGGTCCAGTCTGCCATGGCATTGCCCACAGCAGCTCCGGCCCAGAGCAAAGGTTGCAACCCGAGAGCCAGCAGGGCCAGAAAGGCGCCATACGACCATCCTGTCAGGAAGATGGTGCCTTGCCGGGCTATACCTCCGGCAAGCAGCCAGCTTCTGGCCGCCTCCAGGTCTTCAAGCTCAAGCCTGCCGGGATCTCCGCTGATGGCCCCCGAGAAATCGCTCCCGAAACCTACGGAACCACGGTAATTCACCGACAGCCAAGCATAGCCGTTGTCTGCCCAGGCCTGGGCCTCGGGCTGATATGATTCTGCCCTTGCGAGGAAGGGCCCGCCATGGATGTCCACCACCGTCGGGAAAGGCCCTTCTCCATCAGGCAGGCAGAGCCAGCCCTGAACCGGGGTTCCATCCGATGAATCGAACCATACCTCTTCCCAGGGCCGGCAGGCAGGAACCTCGGAAGCGGCCAGGACCACCCGTCCGGAGGCCACAGGCTCAACAGCCGGGATAAAGCCCGGATTTGCAGCCTTGGGGGCAGGCAGGGCTGGAGAGCCTGGCATTCCATCCAGCTTGAAGTCTGTTATCATGGACGGCCGGGCAGTATCGGAATGATGGACAAAGACCGTTCCATCATAATTGAAGTACGAACAGAAGGATCGGCCATGGAACGGCAGGGCGGTGCCGGTTCCATGACGGATGGAATGGACAAGCAGGGTCTGCCTGGCCTTCTCGAACCTGTCGATAAGCAAACTGTCGCCATCGGGGGACCAGCTGGCCACACGAAGGGATCCATGGTCGCCTTCGTAGGGCAGATCGACGATATCACCATTGGAATAGTTCCATACCAGAGCCGAAATCCTGGAGCCTGCCTCACGCATCAGCACCACCCGGGAATCGCCGGGAACAGGGCTTACCGCGGTGGTTTCAAAGCAGGCACCCTGCACAGAGAGGCTTGCGGTGATATTCCCCGTGGCGGTATCCGTAACCCGTATACCATGGTCAGGTCCACCAAAAACTTTATAGCCCACGAAGGCAAACTTGCCGTCTGTAGACAGGTGCAGTCCCTGCAGAAGTCCCGACCCCGCCGCTACCAGCCGGGCAGGTTCCATTGCCTCATCCTGGTCCAGGTCGACGCAATACAACTCTGTGTCCTTGCGGGCCTGCCCGGTCGATCGCAGGAAACCCAGTCGCTGGCCGTTGCCCGCCAGCGCAAATCCCGTCGGCAGCAGAGGCCCCAGCCCGGGAGCCAGCACCTCAGTCTGTCCGCCGGCAAAGGGTCTGCGTATGAAGAAGCCTTCGGTAGCAGCTTCTGCCACCACCCTGCCTTCCGGCCTGAAGCTGTAGATATAGCGTCCTGAAGGTGAGAGGATGGCCCAGGGCAGCGGAGCCCAGGGGACACTGACAGGATCAGGGAGTACGGGATTGATCAACCCGGTCTCGACATCCCAGGTATAGTACCGCTGCCTTTCCCCGGTATTGGCCAGCACTATGCCGTGCCTGGGATCATCCCTTGCACGTTCGGATACCAGATACGAGGGAACCAGAAAGCGGCGTTTCCAGGGTACATCGGGATCTACTAACACTTCGGTATCCATGCATGCCTCCTGTTCGCGATGGGCGGTGGTGTGGCACAGGCCCGAAAATATCCAGCAATAGTCAAAACTACCGATCGGAGTCCCAAAAGGCAACAAGCGATCGTTTGCCGAGCACTGTCAGCTCCTGACAATGGGCGTCTGTGGCCCCGGGCAGGCCTTCGCTACTGGCAGTCTGGAGGCCAATGGCTGCGCCGGCAATGACGTGCAGAGGAAGCAGGTGCTCCTCCCTGGGGTGGCAGTACCGCGCATGGGGCGCAGTTTCCCAGGCTGCCAGCCGTTCGAGCCGCTCCTGACCGCCCAGATCCGGGCTGCCACAGGTTTCGGCCAGCCAGGCCTGGAAGACATCATTGCGGGGGTCCGCAGGAACCCCAGGTCCTGCAGTGCTGAAGAACTCCTGCATGTTGTGGAAGGAGAATCCTGAGCCAAGGATGAGTATGTCTTCCCCGGCAAGATCAGCCAGGGCCTGGCCGATCCGCAGGTGCAAGGCAGGATCGAGGCCCCGGACCAGGGAAAGCTGTACGCAGGGTATGTCTGCCTCGGGGTACATGAGCGCAAGAGGTACGAACATTCCGTGGTCAAATCCGCGGTCACTGTCCATCACAACTGGAAAACCGGCCTTCCGGAGCGCCGACTCGATCCTTCCTGCCAGAGCAGGATCCCCCGGTGCCGGATACTGCACGTGGTATGCCTCATCAGGGAAGCCATAATAATCATATATCAGGGACGGAGCGGCTCCTGCCGTAAGCGTCGGAACAGTCGCTTCCCAATGGGCACTGACAACGATGATGGCCTTGGGTCTGGCCATCGAAGCTGCAAAAGACCGGAGAAAGCCGACAAGTTCCTGATGCCCCTCATCTCCCAGCAAGGGCAGGGGGCCGCCGCCATGGGGAATATACAACATCCGGGCCAGCGCTTCAGTTGCCATGCAGGCCTCCTGATGCCAGTGTAGGCCAAAATCGACGCAGGACGCAATTACGTGGACAGTTCCATCCTTCCAGACAAAACCTTCCACTCTGACAGGGTTCTGTCCGATAGGTTCTGGTTTTACAGCCGACGAGCTTCCAGTGCTTCTATCTCGTTGAAGTACTGCACGGTGCCGGCCTTAAGCTCCATGGTGGCGTCTTCGTCGCAGACCAGGATGGCGCTGGGGTGCAGTTGCAGGCAGGAGAGTGGCCACAGGTGGTTTACGCCTTCTTCAACGGCATGTCGCAGGGCTCTGGCCTTGTTCTGGCCGCTTGCGATGATGAGCACTTCCCGGGCGTCCATGATGGTGCCTATGCCAACGGTAAGGGCTGTAGGGGGTACGGCTTCGGGATCACCATCGAAGAACCTGGCATTGGCCTGCCTGGTTGCCGCGGTGAGGGTCTTTACCCGGGTGCGTGAGGCAAGGGATGATCCGGGCATGTTGAAGGCCAGGTGGCCGTCGGATCCTACCCCGCCGACAAACAGGTCAATGCCGCCACAGGCTTCGATTGCGCCCTCGTACCTGGCGCATTCGGCTTCAAGGTCGGAGGCATTGCCGTTTGGCAGCTTGGCCTTGGCGGGATCGATATCCACCAGGGAGAACAGTTGCTCGTCCATGAATGTATGGTAGCTGCGGGGGTGGTCTTCAGGGAGGCCTATGTATTCATCCATGTTGAAGGTTGCAACCCGCGAGAAGGACAGGCTGCCTGCTTTGTGCAGCTGGGCCAGGCGACGGTACATGCCTACAGGGCTTGAGCCGGTTGGCAGGCCTAGCACGAAATCACGTTTCCTGCCGGAAGCTTCATGTTGCTGTATCCGCTTGGCAACATAAGCAGCAGACCAGTCTGAAACCTCGTCATAGTCCTTGAGCACGATCAATCGCATCGCAGATTCTCCTTTTTGGCAGCAGATCTTCCGGGCTCAGAGCGACAACTCATTCCGCAGAAAACGGCCTCCGCGCATGCTGGCCAGTATACCAAAGTTTTTGTCAAACACCACCAGGTCGGCCTCGTGTCCGGGAACCAGAAGACCGCGTTTGCCCAGTT
>JAVEXH010000202.1:0-5760 GCA_034004175.1 Spirochaetia bacterium | reverse complement strand
CCCCGGTAAAAGATGCCGGGGAAACACACAATGGCGGCCCGGCCTTTGCTGGAAAGGTAGCTCAGGGAATGGAGCACGAAGGCAAAATCGGCTTTAGACTTGGGCGCCAGCACACCGGCGGGGGCAAACCGGTCATCGTTGATGAGGGTAGGATCATCGCTGCCGATCCAGGTCACCGAATAGGGAGGATTGGAGACAATCGCATCGAAGGGTTTTTCGTCACCAAAATGCTGATCAAGAAGGGTGTTGCCCAGAGCAATATTGAACTTGTCGTAGTTGATGTTGTGCAGGAACATGTTCATGCGAGCCAGGTTGTAGGTGGTGTGGTTTATCTCCTGCCCGAAGAAGCCGTCTTCGATGATGTGGGCGTCAAAATGCTTCTTGGCCTGGAGCAGCAAAGAACCTGAACCGCAGGCCGGGTCGTAGATTTTGTTGACCGCCTTCTGCTTGTGCATGGCAAGCTGGGCGATGAGCCTGGAAACATGCTGGGGGGTAAAGAACTCGCCTCCGGATTTACCGGCATTGGCCGCATAGTTGGAGATGAGGAATTCATAGGCATCGCCGAAAAGATCTATCTGGTTGTCGTGGAAGTTGCCGAACCTGAGTCCTGCCACACCCTTCAGGACCGCTGCCAGCCTGGTGTTCTTGTCTTTGACGGTATTGCCAAGACGGTTGCTGGTGGTATCAAAATCGGCGAATAGCCCTTTTATGTCGTGTTCCGAGGGGTAGCCATTGGCGGAACTTTCGATGGCTGCGAAGATCCCGGCCAGATCCGTGTTCAGGTTTGGATTGTCATTGGCCTTCCTGGCCGCATTGACGAACAGCTGGCTTGGTTTGATGAAATAGCCCTTGGTTTTGATGGCATCATCTTTGATTTCCGGGGTAATTACTGAATCGGATAGTTCAGCATAATTGACGCTGTCATCTCCGGCTTCGATATAATTGGAGAAGTTCTCGCTGATGAACCGGTAGAAAAGGGTGCCTAGAACGAACTGCTTGAAATCCCAGCCATCCACCGATCCGCGGACATCATTGGCTATTTTCCAGATCTGGGATTGAAGCTCGGCTCTCTGCTGTATGCTGGACATGCAGGTAACTCCTGTCTGAATTCCGGATGATTGTTGTATCTATCAATGCAGAACGGTTTATGATTGCCACCCCACTCCCAGCGGGATGTTGGATTCCATCATAAACCATATCTGAGTAGATTCCATCGATATTTCGGGTATTCCCTCATGCCCCGCTCTGAGATCTGCGGAACAATTCAAGATGCTGCCATCTCATCCGGCGAGCAGTCAGAAATTGAAGTGCTGGTTTTTAAAAAATTTCATGGACTTGCTTTGCCCTCAAGGGGCAGCACGGCTTCCAGTTCCAGGTCCGAGCCCGGTCGGGACTGGCAGGCCAGCCGGTACACCGGGCCAGAGCTTTCAGCGGTCTGCCCGGGCAGAGCACCCACAGCCTCCAGCCGGATGCGTTCGCGCTCCCCCATGGGACTGAGTCTGCCAGACAGAACCTTGACCCTGCAGGTGCCGCACTGGGCCTTGCCGCCGCAGTCGTGGCGCAAAGGCACGCCGCTGCGCTGGGCTGCCACCAGCACCGAGTAGACCGGGGATGCCTCGAAATCGGCGGCAGGCCGGTCGGGAGCGGCAAGGTGTATCCTGCTCATCCCTGGCTGCGCTTCCAGGCCACGGCCTTGCGGAACAATTCCAGTCCCAGGCCGTCGGTGTAGCCCCGGCGGCGCCAGGGATGGGCCTCGGGGTGTATGAAGGCTTCGGGATGGGGCATGAGGCCCAGTACCCTGCCGCTGCGGTCGCAGATGCCGGCTATGTCGTTCACCGAACCGTTGGGATTGCGGCCATCATAGCGCACAGCCACCAGATGTTCCGCCTCGAGCCGCTGGAGCACCGCCGGAGTTTCCGTGGTAAAGCGTCCTTCGCCGTGGCGGATGGGCAACATGCGTGGAGCCAGTCCCTGCGTCCAGACGCAGGGGCAGTCGGCCTCGAAGCAGACCGGCGTCCAGTCGGAAATAAAAAGTCCGCTTTCGTTGTGCACCAGTGAAACCTCAGGTTCGCCGGTACCATCCAGGTCGGGCAGAAGGCCGGTCTTGACCAGGGCCTGGAAGCCGTTGCAGATGCCTATGACCAGGCCACCGTCGGCCACAAAGGAACGCAGCTCCGCCCCCATGCGTGTCCTGAACAGGTTGGCCAGCACCAGGCCCGAACCCAGATGGTCACCGAAGGAGAAGCCTCCGGGAAAAGCCAGGAAGTCTGCCCCAGCCAGCATGGCCGGATCGGCCAGCAGGTCCGCGGCATGCACCCGTTCAGGCTTTGAACCGGCCATGGAGAAGGCCGCAGCCAGTTCCTCGTCGGCATTTATTCCGTAGCCTGTTACCACAATGGCTCGAAGTTCCATATCAGCTCCCCGTTCAGCCTGCATTGTGTGCCTCGCCGTTTATCGGTGTCATGAATGCCTCCCGGATGTTGTCCAGGGTGGTTTGCACCACCGTATTCCCTCCCAGGCTCAGGCTGAAACCCGGCTCCTCGGTGGTCTGGCCTATCAACCTGAAGGACAGTCCGCTCAGAGTCTCTTCAAAGCGCTCCCGGTCCTCCTGCCGTATGGACACGACGAAACGGCCGCCGCTCTCGCTGAACAGGGCCCTGGCAGCCGCACCGGAATACGGGGCGACGGGTGCCGGATCTGCTGCCGGGCTGCCCTGCTGGCCGCTTGCCGTTCCAGCGGTGCCGACAGACCAGGCACCAGGCAACCCGTCGAGCTGGGCCTTCAGGCCGACCCGGCCGCCCAGACAGGATTCAGCCAGGGCTACTGCCAGGCCGCCGTCGGAGCAGTCGTGGCGGGAACGCAGGATACGGCCGGATATGGCCCTGGCCACACCGCGGTACAGTTTCTCCGCCCTGGCAAGATCCACATCAGGAGCCTCGCCCAGACTGAGTCTGGCCGAGACCCGCTCGAACATGGTGCAGCCCAGTTCGCCGTTGGTGTCGCCCAGGATGTAGACGAGGTCGCCGGAGTCCATGAAATCGGTGGACAGGGCCTTGCGTACGTCGTTCATGGCGCCCATCAGGGTCACCAGGAGGGTCGGCCTGACAGATATCTTGCGGCCGCCGGCTCTGGCGTCGTTCTTCATGGAGTCCTTGCCGGACACCAGGGGCAGGCCATAAGCCAGGCAGGCCTCCCGCAGGCCACGGCAGGCGCGCACCAGCTGGGCAGCCTTGTAGGCGCCGTCGGGGGTGCCCGGGGATTCCACGGGGTCGGGCCAGCAGAAGTTGTCCAGAGCCGCGGCCTTGTCGGGGTCACCGCCCAGGGCTATGTGGGCGCGGTAGGCCTCGTCCACGGCCATGCGGGCCATACGGGCGGTGTCGTAGTCGGAGTAGCGGGGGCAGATGCCGTGGGTCACGGTTATGCCATGGTGGGTTTCCATGTCCACCCGCAACACCGCACCGTCGCTGGGGGCGTCCCGGTTCAGGCCGGTAAAAGGCTTCTCAACCGACCGGGCCTGCACCTCATGGTCGTACTGGCGGACCAGGGCTTCCTTGCTGGCCACGTTGGGATCCGCCAGGATGGCCAGCAAGGTGCCGGTCCAGTCGTTTGCGCCGGACTGGTCGCTGGGTGAAGTGCCTGCTTGGGCTTCGGGGACAGGAACCGGGTCGACGCGCCGGTCGGGGCTTTTCCATCTGGCAGGGATGCGCATGGTGGGCAGGCCATGGTGGATGAAGTCGAGTGACAACAGGCCTGCTGGCTTGCCGTTGGCGCGGATGTCTATGTAACCGGAGTCGGTGAACTGGCCGACCACGGTGGCTTCCACGCCGCGCCGGGCTGCCAGGGCCATGAAGGCTTCCAGGGTGCCCGGATCCACTGCCAGGCTCATGCGTTCCTGGCTTTCGGACACCAGGATCTCCCAGGGTGACAGGCCGGGGTATTTGAGGGGGCAGGCGTCAAGATCGATGCGTATGCCTCCGGATGACTCCGCCATCTCGCCCAGGCTGGATGACAGGCCCCCGGCGCCGTTGTCGGTTATCGCTTCGTACAGGCCGGCGTCCCTGGCTTCAAGGAGGAAGTCGGTCATGCGCCGCTGGATGATTGGGTCGCCGATCTGTACCGCGGAAACCGGGCTGGTCTCGTCCAAAGCCAGGCTGGAGAAGGTGGCGCCGTGGATGCCGTCCTTGCCAATCCGGCCGCCGAGCATCACCGCCAGGGCACCGGGGCGCACTTCCTTCTCCCAGGACGGCTTGCCGGAAACGAGCTCGGGCATGATGCCGCCGGTACCGCAGAAGACCAGGGGCTTGCCCGCAAAACTGTCGTCAAACAGGAAGGCACCGGCGGCAGTTGGTATGCCGGACTGGTTGCCGCCGTCCACGATGCCGTGGTGCACCCCTTCCAGCACGTCGGCGGGATGCAGGAGCCCTGCAGGCAGGTCGGCTTCGGGCATGTCGGGGTAGCCGAAGCACAGGACATTGGTATTGAAGATAGGCTTGGCTCCCATGCCGGTACCCAGGATGTCACGGTTCACGCCCACGATGCCTGTTATGGCCCCGCCGTAGGGGTCCAGGGCGCTGGGGCTGTTGTGGGTCTCCGCTTTCACGCACAGCACCGAGCCTTCGTGGAAGGCCACCACCCCGGCGTTGTCGGTGAACACCGAGCGCAGGAAGTCCCTGTGTGGCGCAAGGTCTGCAGTGGTCTGTTTGATGTAGCTTTTATAGAGGGACTTGATGGTCTCGGCTGGCTGGCCTGGTTCCTCGTAGACTATGTCGGCATTGAAGATCTTGTGCTTGCAGTGCTCGCTCCAGGTCTGGGCTATCATCTCTATCTCTACATCGGTGGCATCTTCGGGCAGGCCGGCCGCCAGCCTTCCCGCCTTCACCTCGGGTCTGCCAAACCAGTCCCGCACCGATTGCATCTCTTCCAGGCTCAGCGCCAGGAGCCGGTCAGCGGACAGGGCCAGCAGGGCTGCATCGTCCATGGCAGCCACCGCGATGGTCTCGGGTTCCGGCCGGTCATGCACATCCGGTGCCGGGTAGGCTGCCGGTGGCCTTGCCCCGGCTGCCCAGTCGGCTGCCGGAATGATTACCGCGGCCTGCACCAGCGGATTGTGCAACGCCGCCGCGGCCTTGCGGGCCTGGGCTTCAGACAGGGATCCGTACAGCAGGTATTGCCTGGCGGTGCGGAGGCCGGCATAGGGCGAGTCCACGGTGCCGCCGCCGTGGCCGCCGTCGGGGCCACCGCTGCGGACTATGCCCTGGTCCAGTTCCACGGCTTCCCTGGCTGTGGCAGCCAGGGTATCGGTGACACCGGGTCGCCAGGCCACCTCGATCAGCCAGGACCAGCCGGCAAGGGCCGGATCGGCGGCCAGGGGCTGTTCCATGGACACCAGCTGGGTCACCGCGTCCGAAAAAACGAAGCGCGCCCGGTCCGGAGACACAGGCGCGCCTGGCATGACGACATCGACGACCACGACGGACAAGTCTGTCCCCAGCCGTTTTGTCAGCTTGGCAGCAAGGCCGGAGGCCCTGCCGTCAAGGGAGGTATCCCTGAAACGAACTTCTATGCGCATGGCGCATAGTAACAACTAAAGCCGGGTCAGACAAGTTCACCGGCGACCGGGATCCCGGTTTGCCGGGAATCCCCGATCTTAGTAGAACAGCCGGATCTCCTCGGCCTGTTCCTTGTGGCGCATCTTCAGGTACATGATGCCGGCGGCGCGCTTGAAGAAGTAGCCAGAGGCATTGTAACCCTCGAAACCGG
>JAVEXH010000201.1:0-5761 GCA_034004175.1 Spirochaetia bacterium | reverse complement strand
TGGAGGAAGCAGCCCTGATCTCGGCACTCTTTGCCGATGGGGTGGCAAGTGTCGAAGAAGCCAGAGGCAGGATGGTGGCAGGGGATGAGCACGACCGCTACAACCGGCCAGACCGATCGGCCATCAAGGCCCTTGCCGCCAGGGAATCTGCCCGGCTTGGTGCGGGGCAGAAGTACCTGCGCGGCTTGTACACTGGCGGCACACTAACGGACGAATCCCTGTTCCTGGCCCACGGGCAACTGGGAGGGGTCTGGTCGAACAACCATACGGACAAGAAATGGCTCCTGGCCGATCCCATGAAGTCAGTCGGACATACCATTGTCGATCTTGGCGATGATGTGTTCACTGCCGGCAAGCCCCATCCCATGATAGACCCCGAGGCGCGGTCCGAGCGGGTTGTGCAGGATGGCACGGATCCCGAAACCGCTGTACTGCTCCTTGACTTTGTGCTGGGCTATGGTTCCCATGCCGACCCGGCTGGTGCCTGTGTGGATGCCATCCGGACAGCCCGCAGGGCTGCGGAAGCCAGGGGCGGTTACCTGCCGGTGATTGCCTCGGTTACCGGTACGCCGGCGGATCCTCAGGGAATGGCCGGCCAGGTCGCAAAGCTTGAAGCCGAAGGCGTGGTGGTCATGCCATCCAATTACCGGGCAGCCCTGCTGGCCCTGGAGATCACCATGGCTGCCGGCAAGGGAGGCGTCAAATGAGTGCAAAACCTGTAAATGAGCTGTTCGCAGGCGAACTGCGGGCGGTGAATATCGGCCTTGAATCCTTTGCAGACAACCTGGCCCGGGAGGGGGCTCCGGTTGTGCATGTGAACTGGCGGCCACCTGCTGGGGGGAACGCAAAGGCCATAGCTGCCCTGGATGCCCTGGCCAAGGGCACCAAGGTCGATGTGGAAAAAGCCAATGCAGAGGCAGTGCGGCGCATCCTGGCTGCCAAGCCGACGGTTGTGGGCATAGGCATTGCCAAGGATGTGGTGCCCGGAATGGCCAAGGATCTGATCCTGCATGCCGGTCCGCCGGTTACCTGGGAGAAGATGTGCGGTCCCCTGCGCGGCGCCGTGATGGGTGGTCTTATGTACGAAGGCCTGGCCAAAACTCCCGAAGAGGCTGAGGCTCTGGCGGCTTCCGGCAAGATACGCTTCGACCCCTGTCATCACCACGACGCAGTGGGTCCCATGGCTGGCGTGATGACAGCCAGCATGCCTGTCTGGATAGTGGAGAACCAGGCCTTTGGCAACCGCGCCTACTGCACCCTGAACGAGGGCCTCGGCAAGGTGTTGCGCTATGGCGCCTACTCCGACGAGGTGCTGGACAGGCTGCGGTGGATGGGGGCCGAACTGGCACCCATACTGGCCCAGGCCATAAAGCTGCGCGGCCCCATCGACATGAAGTCGGTCATAGCCCAGATACTGCAGATGGGTGACGAGGGACACAACCGCAACCGGGCAGGCACCTCGATCATCATCCGCGAACTGGCTCCCCACCTGGTGATGCTCGACTATCCCCGGGAAAAGATAGCCAAGGTACTGGCCTTCCTGAATGCCAACGACCACTTCTTCCTTAACCTGACCATGCCCAGCGCCAAGTGTACGGTGGACGCCGCAGCCGGAATAGAAGGCAGCAGCATCATCACCACCATGGCACGCAACGGCACGGAGTTCGGCATAAAGCTGTCCGGCCTGCCCGGGCGCTGGTTCACCGGACCTGCCGGCGTGGTGGATGGCCTGTATCTGCCGGGCTACAAGGCCGAAGATGCAGCCAGGGACATCGGTGACTCGGTAATAACCGAGACCTCGGGCATAGGCGGCTTTGCCATGGCCGCGGCTCCCGCGATCGTGAAGTTTGTCGGCGGGTCGCCCAAGGATGCCGTGGACGTGACCCTGCGGATGTACGAGATCTGCCAGACCGAGAATGATGCCTACCAGATTCCCGTACTTGATTTCAGGGGCACCCCGACCGGCATAGATGTGCGCAAGGTGGTAGAGACAGGCATACTGCCTGCCATCAATACCGGAATAGCCCACAGGAACCCCGGGGTAGGCATGGTCGGCGCCGGGTTGGTGAAGCCGCCCGAAAATGCGTTCAGGGATGCCTTGGTAGCCTTTGCGGAGAAGTACACTGTCTGACGAAGGTTCGGGTGATCTGGCGTAGCTGGATCACGTCTGATTTTGCATGTTATTGTAGATTGTAATAGGAGGTTTTTATGAAGATGATCGACCTTACCATTCCCCTGGGAATAGGCACACCGCCCTGGCCCACCTATGAGCCGCTGCAGGTGAAGTATTTCAAGCGCCTGGCACCCAATGGCGCCAATGGCCAGATTGTAACCCATTCCAACCACATCGGAACCCATCTTGATGGCGAGATACATTTCTATACCCCGGGCAAGGACATTGCCTCGCTGGACATGGATTTCCTTGTGCACGAGGCTGCGATCGTCGATCTGTCCGATATTGCCGGCGAATATGATGTGTATACCTCGAAGATGGTCGAGGAACGGGTTGAAGTAAAAGAAGGTGATATACTGATCATTCATACTGGCTTCCACCATTACGGATGGGACCAGCCCACGGGTGACGAGATCAAGTACATGATCAAGCATCCCGGGCCGGACCGCGAATTCTCCGTCTGGGCCAAGAAGAAGAAACTGCGCTGGATAGGTGTGGACTGCGGCAGTGCCGATCATCCGATGAACACCAAGATCCGTGACTGGATGCCCAAGGAAGCAGCTGCCTGCGATCGTCACTTCCAGAAGAAATACGGCAAGACCCTGGACGAGATCTTCAGCGAGGACAAGTACCAGTTGATGCATCTGGAGATGTTCAGCGACCACATAATCCATGCCGAGTGTGTTGGCGGTGACATCGACCTGCTGCTGAACCAGAGGGCAACCGTGGGCTGCTTCCCCTGGCGCTTCGTGGACGGCGAGTCCAGCATTGCCCGTATCGTGGCCATGGTGGATGACGACCGCTATGAGCAGTTGATGGCCAAGAAAGCCAAGTGCGAGCTTACCAGGTTCGGCGATATTGCCGGAGCCAAGGCAAGCTGGCTGCATGAGGAAGCACGCAAGGTAAAATGATTCCCGGGCGTCGGGAGCTGGACGACGACGGGCTTGCAGTTGCAGAACTCGTCGTCCTGAAGCTCCCTGCGCAATAAATCCTGTACCTTATTTCCCGAGGAGCTTATATGTCCAAGCCACTTGAGGGCGTGCGCGTCCTTGACCTTACACGGGTGCTCGCAGGGCCTTACTGCACCATGATGCTGTCCGACCTCGGCGCCGAAATCATCAAGGTCGAGGTGCCGGGAACCGGGGACGATTCCAGAGCCTTCGGGCCCTTCCGCAATGGCACCAGCTTGTATTTCATAACCATCAACAGGGGCAAGGAAAGCATCGCCATCAACCTCAAGACCGAGGCAGGAAAGAAGCTCCTCAAGGACCTGGCTGCCACCTGCGACGTAGTGGTGGAGAACTTCAGACCTGGTACCATGGAAAAACTTGGACTTGGCTGGGATGTGCTCAAGCAGTTGAACTCCAGGCTGATTTATGCCTCAGTCTCCGGTTTCGGTCATACCGGACCTGATTCAAAGCGTCCGGCCTACGACATACTTGTACAGGCCATGGGCGGTGTGATGAGCATAACCGGCTGGCCGGATGCGCCGCCTACACGGGTCGGCATGTCATTGGGAGACATAACCGCAGCCATCTTCGGTGCCAACGGCATCCTGGCTGCCCTGTACCAGCGCGAAAAGACGGGCAAGGGACAGAAGGTAGATGTTGCCATGCTTGACTGCCAGCTGGCCATACTGGAGAACGCCCTGGTGCGCTTCCAGGTAGACGGCGAGCCGCCATCTCCCCTTGGTACCAGGCATCCGACCATCACGCCGTTCCAGGCCTTCCGTGCTTCCGATGAATGGTTTGTCCTTGGTGTAGGCAACGATGCATTGTGGAAGACTTTCTGTGAAGCCGTGAGTCGTCCGGATCTACTGGCCGATCAGCGCTTCACCACCAACAACGGCCGCACAAAATATCTGGATGATCTTATCCCTGTTCTGGATGTGCTGTTTGCCCGCAAGCCTGCCAAGGAATGGCTCGATATGCTGGAGGCTGCCGGGGTTCCCGCTGCCCCGGTCAATTCCATTGACAAGGTCATGGAAAACCGCCAGTTGAAGGCACGTAATATGTTTATTACTGTTGAAGACGATGTGGCGGGCCCGGTCACGGTTCCGGGAAATCCCATAAAGATGGATAGCCTGCCCGAGACTCCCGATCGGCCCCATGCGCCTGCCATAGGCGAGCATACGGACAAGATACTCACCGAGCTCCTTGGCCTGTCGGCAGACGCCATCAAAGGGCTCCGCGACGAGGGAGTGATCTAGCATGGCTTTGCAACGACCGGACGCTGTTGCTCCGCACGGGCTGGCAGACAATCCGGACGGACCCGGGCTGGCCCGGCGTCTGCGCTCCGGAGCCTTGCCAGTCAAGGATTACATTGAATCCTGCCTGGCCAGAATCGACGCGTACGAACCGGCCATCAAGGCTTTGCTGCCCGAGCCGGGCCGGCGAGAGCGCCTGTTGGCAGAGGCGGCCGCCCTGGAAGCCCGCTGGCCAGAACCCGCAAAGCGGCCGGCCTTGTATGGTCTGCTGTTCGGGGTCAAGGACATCTTTGCGGCCGACGGATTTGAGACCAGGGCTGGGTCACGCTTGCCCTGTGAGTTGTTCCGCATGCCCGAGGGGCCACTGGTACATGCCCTGAAGACTGCCGGCGCCTTGCTTGTGGGCAAGACAGTTACCACCGAGTTTGCCTATTTTGCACCCGGACCCACGGGGAACCCATGGAATCCGGACCACACTCCCGGCGGGTCCAGCTCGGGCTCCGCAGCGGCGGTGGCAGCAGGTTTCTGCGCTCTGGCTACGGGAACCCAGACCATCGGTTCCATCTCCCGGCCCGCAGCCTTCTGCGGTGTTGCGGGCTACAAGCCAAGTTACGAACGCACCAGCCGTGATGGTGTGGTTCCCTTCAGTCCGTCGGTGGACCATGTGGGCCTCTTTGCCGCTGATCCAGCGAGTCTGGCCCTTGGCGCGGCAGCGGTGGTACCCGACTGGCATCAGTCAGCCTTTGAATCGGCTTTGAGGACTTATGCTGCCAACCTGCCCGTGCTGGCTGTTCCGGAAGGTTCCTACCTTGACCAGACCGAGCCCCTGGCTCTGGCTGCCTTCCGTGCGCAGATCGATCTGCTGCGCCGTGCAGGGGTTTCCGTACTTTCGGTACCTGCTTTCGGGGATATTGACGAAGTAAATGACAGGCACCGGCGTATCTGCGCTGCAGATCTCGAGCGGGTGCATCGCAACTGGTTTGCCATCCACGAAGGCTTGTATTCCAGCCAGACAGCCGAGCTTATCCACAAGGGTGCTACGATCGCGGATGATGAACTGGAGCGTGACAAGGCCGGGCGCTTTGAAATGCGATCCCGGCTGGAGCGGCAACTGGATGAAGCGGGTGCTGATCTCTGGATTTCTCCGGCGGCACCTGGCCCGGCACCGGCTGGCCTGTCTGCCACGGGTAGTCCCATCATGAACCTGCCCTGGACCTTTGCGGGCCTGCCTACCCTGGTTCTGCCGGCTGGGCTGTCCTCGTCGTTCAGCAAAGTCTCGCTGGCAAGCGAAGGTTCAGAAGCTGTGCAGGGCTTGCCCCTGGGACTTCAACTGGCAGCGCGTTTTGGCAAGGATGAAGAGTTGCTGGCCATGGGTTGTGTGG
>JAVEXH010000200.1:0-5769 GCA_034004175.1 Spirochaetia bacterium | reverse complement strand
CGTACCGGTGGCCACGGTCAGCAAACTTGCCAGAGCCCTGGAGGCTTTGAAGGACAAAGGCTTCTGGACCTATGCGGCCGACATGGGCGGACAGGCCCTTCCCACGGCAGACCTGTCGGACAGGGTGGCCCTGGTCATGGGATCAGAGGGTTCCGGGGTCTCACGGCTCCTGAAGGAACGCTGCGACGGAATACTTTCCATACCCCAGCATGGGCATGTGGACTCCCTGAATGTCTCAGTAGCGGCAGGGGTCTTCATGTACGAGCTGCGCCGGAGGCAAGGCAGCTGAACCAGTGGTGGTTCAGTTCTTGATGCCAGGTCCTGTCGATCTGAGCCTCCGCTCTATCCAGACCAGCTTCTTCATCAGTTCCTCGGGGAAGCCTTCGTCAAAGCTGCCGTAGAAAATCCGCAAGCCAGGCAGGTCGGTGAGCCATTCCTCTTCCCGGACGGCCAGGAGTTCATCCATGGTTGCCTGTGGAAGGTCCAGCCCGTCCAGATCCAGAGCCTCGGTCGTGGGTACATTGCCTATGGCAGTCTCCCTGGCTTCGGCGGTTCCATCACAGCGTTCGAAAATCCATTTCAGGATGCGCGAATTCTCCCCGAAGCCAGGCCACAGGAACTTGCCGTCCGGCCCCTTGCGGAACCAGTTTACGTAATAGAACTTCGGATGAACCACACCCGTCCGTTCTCCCATCCGGAGCCAGTGGTGGAAGTAGTCACCCATGTTGTAGCCGCAGAAGGGCAGCATGGCAAATGGATCCCGTCTCAGCTGGCCGACAGTTCCCGTGGCTGCAGCCGTGGTTTCGGACGAGACAATCGAACCCATGAACACCCCGTGCTCCCAGTCAAAGGCTTCGTGCACCAGAGGCACCGTAGTGGCCCTTCGCCCCCCGAACAGGATGGCGCTGATCGGAACACCCTTGGGGTCTTCCCAGGCAGGATCGATCACCGGGCACTGGCTGGCTGGGGCGGTAAAACGTCCGTTGGGATGCGAGGCTGGCTTCCCGGTCTCCGGATTGAAGGGTTCGCCGTGCCAGTCGATCAGGCCTTCAGGCGGATCGTAGCCAATCCCTTCCCACCAGATGTCCCCGTCTTTTGTCCTGGCCACATTGGTGAATATACAGTTTTTCCTGATGGTGGCCATGGCATTGGGATTGGACTTTTCACTGGTTCCGGGAGCCACGCCAAAGAAACCGGACTCCGGGTTTATGGCATACAGCCTGCCATCATCGCCCCAGCGCATCCAGGCTATGTCGTCACCTACGGTCTCCACCTTCCACCCGGGGATGGTGGGTACCAGCATGGCCAGGTTGGTCTTGCCGCAGGCCGATGGAAAAGCAGCAGCTATGTATTTTTTCTGGCCCTCCGGGTTGGTGATGCCAAGGATAAGCATGTGCTCGGCCAGCCATCCCTGGTCCCTGGCCATTGCACTGGCAATGCGGAGGGCAAAACACTTCTTGCCAAGCAAGGCATTGCCACCATAGCCGGAGCCATAAGACCAGATGGATCTCTCTTCGGGAAAGTGGACTATATACTTGTTGTTGGCGTCGCAGGGCCAGGCCTTGTCGCGCCTGCCTATCGTAAGCGGGTAGCCGACTGAGTGCAGGCATTTCACGAAGTGGCCATCCCGCCCCAAAGCCTCGAGCACCTTGGTACCCATGCGGGTCATGATGCGCATGTTCAGCACCACGTAGATACTGTCTGTCAGCTCTACACCGATATGCGAAAGCGGGCCTCCCACAGGGCCCATGGAGAAGGGAATCACGTACATGGTACGCCCGCGCATGGCACCGAAGAAACGCTGCCGCAGCTCCCCCTTCATCTCCTGGGGATCATACCAGTTGTTTGTAGGTCCTGCTTCTTCACGGAACCTGGAACATATATAGGTACTATGCTCGACCCTGGCCACATCACCAGGATCGCTGGCCACGTGGAAAGAGCCCGGCCTCTTCTCCAGACGCTTGAAACTTCCTGATCGCATCAGGCGTTCTGCCAGGCGGTCAGCTTCTTCCTGGCCACCATCGCAGACGTACACATCTTCGGGCATGCACATATCAATGGCTTCATCTATCCAGGCGCGCAGACGGGGATTCAGGATGGATTCGAGGGTCATCGGGGCTCCTTACGGACAACTACCTCCGGGCACGCCCGGTAGCATGTTTGTCCGACATCTCTGTTGTAACCCCGAAATAGTCTAGAGGCAAGGAAAACCCTGTAAATGGAATAATGATTGCATGAATATACTGTTACTCACGGCGCCACAAACCGCAGGCCCAACCCTTCTTTTTCTTTTCACGCAGTTTGGCCAGACCCTTTGGCTTGCGGTGCTCGAAACGGTCGAAGGCTGTCGAAGGCATCACGGAAATATAGCAGCCACCGTCCTTCAGAAGCCGCTGGGCCTCTGTCCACATGTCGGTAGCGGTATCTACCCGGGGTGTCAGATCGGCAAACTCCACAACAAGATCGTACACTGAATCAGGCAGATCTTCCGCGGAAACTACCACCAGACGACCACCACCGGCACCCTGTCCGGAACCTTCCCCGATACCCGATACGTCACCCTCACGGCCTGCATCTCCCGGCCAGTTCAGGTCAAGGTTCCGCTCGGAAGCCGCCAGGGCCAGAGCGTCCCGGCCACAGAGGTCAATCCGGCTCCGCGAGCGGCTCCGGATGAAGCAGGCCAGCCTGCCGGGGCCAGGATTGATCACCGCAACCCGGCGAATCTGGCCACCAGTAAAAAGACTCTCTGCCAGTTCGGCTGCAAGCACCGTGGCAAACGACGGAGTGTCGAATTCCGGCAAGCCCCAGTAACCCTTGAACCGGTATCTGGCCGAACCGAGTTTTGTCATGGCTTCCGAACGTTCACGTACCGTCCAGGCATCGGCATCAGTGCTGGCTGAATCCCGGTCCAGCCCAGGGGCTGCGGCCTGGCGGAACAGCAAGGCAGTATGGCCGCTGGCTTCCTCGGCCATCCAGATATCACCACCCCCTGCAATTATCGACTGCCTGGCAGTCTCGGCTATGGTATTCACCACCACCACCGCGGCAGTGCCCTTTTCATCCAGAAGACCTGGCAGATCCCTGAAGAAACGGTCCAGGGCGGGTACACCGGCCTTGGCGGGGACATTGCACAGGACAAGGTCAAAACTCGATCCTGCCAGACCATCCAGGAACAGGGCGTGTTCAAGAGCCGCTGGCCTGACCTTGTTGAGCCTGGCATTGCGTGCGGTAAAGGCAAGGGCCAGGGCATCGCGGTCCCTGAAAGCCACGCTGGAGCCGGGATAACCCCTGGCACAGGCTATGCCAAGCACACCGACGCCGGAGCCGATGTCGATGATCCGCGAAACCGCTGCCGGTTCCACATGCTTGCCCACCAGCTTCAGAAGGAGCCGGGAGCCTACATCGATGTCAAAGGAGCTGAAAAGGGCATGGGACAGTTCGAAATTCAGGTCAGCACCCCTGAACCGCAGGGGTACAACCTTGAGGACGTATTTCTCAATCTGCATGGTGTCTGCCTGCCGGAGCCAAACCAGGCTTCTTCAGCTGTTTACACGTTCGACGTAATCGTTGGTCTCGGTGTTCACCAGTATCTTCTCGCCCTGCTTGATGAACAACGGAACGCGCACAGTCAGGCCTGTCTCGGTTACCACCGGCTTGGTGGCTCCTGAAACCGTGTCGCCCTTGATGTAGTTCTCGCTCTCCACCACGGTGAACACCATCTTGTACGGTATCTTTATATCGATGGCTTCGCCTTCGTAGAAGAGGATGCTGTTGGTCTCCCCTTCCTTGAGGTAGAACTTCGACTCCTCGTGGGCAGTTACCGGAATGAGGTACTGCTCGAAACTCTCGTTGTTCATGAAAACGTAGTTCTCGCCGTCATTGTACTGATACTGGCAGTCGATCAGGTCAACCTGGGCATCTTCAACGTCTTCCTGGGTCTTGATGGTCTGGGTAACCACGTTGCCATTGCGCAGGTTCTTGGCCTTTACCCTGGCAAAGGCCGAGCCCTTGCCTGGGCTTACGAATTCACGGTCCACAACTACGTGGGGATGGCTATTGATAACCAGAATAGTGCCTTTGGCGATATCGCCGCCTCGGATCATGATAGGAACCTCTTGTATGCAGGAATGTGGCCACAATTCCCCGAAGCGGGGCCATGCCTGGACATGGTCAGAACAGGTTCAAGGATACACAATGCGGCCGATGCGGCAGTATGCCACAAAACAGCAAGCCTTGTGAAGTGTCCCGGATTTTCGGTTTTTCTGAAACTATCCAGGAGAGAAGGGCGGTGGCCAGCCTCAACCTGCAGAAGTCACCATTTTTCAAGTGGCGCACCACCGTATTCACCCCTCCCTTCCCTCCCGGACCCTTCCATCCCTCCCCGTTGTAGCTGCATTCAGGAGCCTGAACCGTGGTTCCAGGGAACAGACCAGCCAGGCATCCAGATGCCCGCCCAGCACCGCCACATCATCGTAGAGTCTGGTCAGACGGGATTCTGCATCGCTTCCGGATGCAGAGCCACTGCCGGCGAGCGCACCATTGCCCAGGGAATTGCCTTTGCCCTCTCCTGCTCTGGAACCAGCATCAGGCAACAGTCGGTCGGCCTTGTTCAGGAGCAGGACCCTGGCTGCCTGAGGTGGGCAGTGCTTGAACAGGCCGTCGCGGGCCTGGCAAAGGGCAACAATATGCCTGGCATTGAGGGGTTCTCCCGGAGCACAGGAGCACAGGGGGCCGAACAATCCGGGCCGGTGCACTGTGGCTTCGTCCATGGGCTTGCCCAGGCAGTCCAGTCCTACTACTCCGATAACCAGATCTGCATAAGCCGGCATAGCCGGCTCATGGGCTGCAGGTGCCTTTATCGGCAGGCCTTTCGAACCATCCGCCTCTACCAGCACAAGATCAAACCGGAGGCGCAGGGCCGCAACCTGCCCGCCATCAAGGCCATGCAGCCTGCCTTCATCCTTGAGAACCCCGGATGCAATGACGCTTATTCCCCGGGAAGGCGTGTGATGAACCTGACTGTCATCGGTCTCGTCCAGCAGAACCAGACGATCATAGTTCCTGCCTGTTTCAAATCGCGGATCCCGGATATGGGTAGTGGTGGTTACTGCCACGCCGAGCCCCCTGTCGCGGGCTGCAGAGGCAAGGCTGAACATGGTTGCGGTCTTTCCACCGCCGCCGACAATGGCAACCACCAGACCGGTGCCATCGGCGGGGACAGGAAGAAAAGGAAGCAGGAGGCCATATAAATCCACGGACTCGTCATGGATGCGTTGCATGGTACGCCAGCTTCCGGGAAACCAGACTCAGGCCTGCCTGACGGTATTCCTGCCGGCATTCTTGGCCTCGTACAAGGCACGATCGGCACGGCGGACAATGTCAAAGGGTGCAGAACCTTCAGTCGGGGTACAGACAAAACCAAGGGAGATGGTAAGCCGCAATGAATGCCCATCGCAGTCGAACCCGGCAGCCTCCACAGAGCTCCGTATGCGTTCACAGAAGGCTGCCGCCTCCGCCTCCCTGCTGGCATTCAGGATCACCGCATATTCCTCACCACCGTAGCGGCCGAGTATATCACCCTCGCGCAGAGCCTTGTTCAGGAGGCTGGTAATGCCCCGGAGCGCATCATCTCATCAGGCAGGAGATGATGCGCTCCGGGGCATTATCACCCTCGCGCAGAGCCTTGTTCAGGAGGCTGGTAATGCCCCGGAGCGCATCATCTCCTGCCTGATGTCCGTAGGTGTCATTCACCTACTTGAAATGATCCAC
>JAVEXH010000199.1:0-5782 GCA_034004175.1 Spirochaetia bacterium | reverse complement strand
GCGTCCTACGAAGGTGTCCTCTTCGAGAAGCACAATTTCAATGGGATAAACCGCTGGTTGCTACCCATGGGGGTGTACCACCGCACCCGGCGGCGCAAAGGAATCACTTTCTGCCCGCTTTGCCTGTTTGACGATGAAGAGCCGTACTTTCGGCGTAGGTGGCGACTAGCCCTGAGTACGGTGTGCGAGACACATGGATCACTCATGCTCGATGCATGCCCCAGCTGCGAAGCGCCGGTAATGTATTTCCGCCGCGAGCTCGGACATCGAGACAAAGCAGTGATTGATTCCCTAGCTCTATGCCATAACTGTGGATTTGATCTGAGGCGGGGCCCAGCTATTGATCCACCAGGTCCAGATGGGAAAACGCTGGCGATTCTGAGATCGTTGAACACCTTCCATGATATGGGCTGGTGGTATTGCGGCGACGAAACCCAGCATTATGGGTTTGCCTATTTCGACGTATTGCATCATTTGGCCACATACCTTACGTCGGCTCCTGGCACACGACTGCTTAAGCTCGCTGAATGCGACATCGGGCAGCGCATTTTATCGACATCCGAGCTCTGTAGAATGCCTTTGGAACAAAGGGCTATCCAACAAAGACACAGGCTTCTGACACTTGCGCTGTGGCTGCTTGATGACTGGCCACAGCGGTTTGTAACGTCCTGCAGACGCGCGGGCCTGACCAGTTCCCGTATTATGCGTAGCGAAACGTTCCCGTTCTGGTTTCAGTCCGTTGTCGAATCCGAATTGGCGGCCGGCATCTATATGCTGTCTCCCGTGGAAATTCAGAGCGCTGTCCGACTCCTGGAGTCAAAAGGACAACCTGTCACCATTGCATCAGTCTCGATCCTACTAGGGAAGCATCGTGGCACAAAGACTATTGCGGCAGCGCTACGAGGCCGCCACGATGACGCGGCCTGTATTCATCCGGTACCCTGATCAGCCGGCGCCGGCCACGCAATTTTTACAGCGGTGGCTTTGCTGCGCCCACTCACGCGGCAGAACGATGAAACGTCGGCATAGCGAACTGCGATGGCGATCTGCACGAGGGGCGGAGTAGTCTAGCGCCATCAACAACAGGCTTGTGAAAACAAGCGTTTCCCTCTGGGCCGCCTCAAGATTGACAAAGAGTTTGTGCGTGACATCGGCGTCGACGCCAACGACGACGCTATTGTCCGGACGATCATTGCCCTGGCGGATAACCTCGGGCTTGAGGCTGTGGCCGAGGGAGTGGAAATGGAGGTTCACATTTTCTTCAACGCCATGGCTGCCAGCTTGCCCAAGGGTATCTTTACAGCCGGCCGCTACCCGTTGGTAGGACATAAATTATTTAAGAATTCACTAAAATTAATGTTAAGCAGGTCGACTATGACCAGACAATCCAGCTATCTCATCTGCTAATCGCGCGTCTAGCATAAACACCTCCTGATAAAGGCCCTCACCTCTCTCAGCGAGTGCCTTCAACACTGGGTGATCTGATTCCATCTGCCAGATGACCTCTTTCTTCTGAGCCAACCCTTGTTTCACGTATTCAGATGCAAAGTAAGGGATGTAGAGCTTCGCTTCACGACCAGAGGCCTTGGATATCTGTTCAGCAATAGCCATCCCTTCAGGATCGAGGTCTCCAAAGTGCATCCACTCTGATGAGGGGAGTCTGGCAAGTAGCTCTATGGCAGTCTCAATGTGTTTGCCTGGCGAAAGAACCGCAAGCATGTCTTCTGGCAATGGTAGATCGATGTAAGCGCCAAGGTTCTCGCAGGTAATGACAACGGATGGCATGGTGCCAATAAACTCCTTCAAACCCAGCCAGCGGCGTTGTGGAACCGGGCATTCCGTCAAAGATTGAGCCATTTCCCATAAGTCAGTAGCGCCCTGCTCCCATTGGGCAATCAATCCCTTATTGGGGCGCAGCCTCATGATCCAGTCACTTGTCAGCAAGGCGTTTGTGTTGAGTACACCTTTGCGTTTGGGGCCGAGTCCTGCCGCGGCTTTCCAATTGCGACGATTGAGCATCCCATTCGCTTCTGGTTTCTTGCGCAAGGCTGGTAAAGCCTCGATGTCCTGGGGAGTTCTGGGGTCAAGGCCATGGGTACGCAATAGGTTAAAGTCGGTTTCCCATCCAGGCAGTAACGCAGTGAGACGCTGTCTTAGATCCTGCATTGCCTCTGGCCGTCTGCGCCATTGGTTACGCCGCCCCGTTGGGGCAATCCAACGCGCAGTTTCATAGCGCCTGATCAGATCGTTATTGCGGGTATTGCTGCTGCATATCCCATCTTCGAGAAGGCGAGCAAGCAAGGAAATTTCCAGAAGCTCATACATGGCTCGCGTTATTCCTCTCCTGCCTACGAATAATGAGCCGCTCTTCTGGATCGTAGAGGCGCTCAAGCGTGTAGAGCGTGCAATCGTAGCTCGGTCGCAAAGATGAGGCCGTTACGAAAACCTGGAACCCTTCCTTCTTGGCAAGCTCGACGATCATCCCCTGGCCCTTCGGGTCCAACCGGTGAACCTCATCGATGACAAATAGCGGAGTGATCTGTTCTGCTTTAATATCCCCTCTCGCTGCCAGGGCCCGGGACAGCATGAGGGCGATAGCCAGACCACCACCGATGGATTCGCCACCTGACAAAGAGGAGGCCGTTTCCCAGTCACCCCCTTGCCGCATTACCTCTATCCTTAGGTCCATGTAGGTACGGTAGTCCAACAACTCCTCACCTGTGAACTTGTAGTCCTCGCTGGCCTTTTCGAAGAATTCCTTCAGGAGTTGATCTACTGGCGTGGTATTGTCGGAAAAGAGCGACATCTGTTCGGCAAAACCCTCCAACATCGTCAACATCTTCGAATGAGTATCGACAGCAATGCGGATGCCCACGATGTTGCCAAAGTGGATGTTCTCACCCAAGCGGCTTAACGCCCTGATACGATTCCGTTGGGAGGTTACTACGGAGTGAATGGCACTGTTCAGCGACTTGGCCTGAATCCTGACCTCGTTCTCCTGCAGTCCCAGCTTCTGGTTTAGGTCGTTCCGTCTCGCCTGCATCTCACTGAGCAGGTCTGCCCCATCCATGTCAGCCAAGTCGAGGACAATACGATCGCGCAGCATGTCCAGCAGCATTGGCCAAAGCCGGATACAGCTGAGTGTATTTGTTGGTTCTGCTTGTTGGACGGTTTCCAACCTAGCGGGTGGCTCATCCCGGAGCGCCTCGCCCAGACTGATGATTCTCCGTGTCTGCTGGCTTGCGTATCTGCCTGGTTCATCTGCTTCGATCTGGCGTGCATCAGCAATGAAGGATTCGCTTTGGTTGCCAAGCGTTTCCAGTATGGCCGCCCAGCCCACGTTCATTTCCTCGATTACTTCCTCGCTCTTGGCAAGCTTGTGCTGTTTTCCTGGTAGTTCTGAGTTGAGCTTTGATATTGCAGTTTCGGCGTTCGTCTTTTTGCCCTTCAGGTCATCGAGTGCCGGTTGGTGCGAGTATGCCACCTGAAGAAGTTTGTCCCTCAGGTTAGTTACCTTCGATAGTGATTCTCCGTGAAGCCGAACGGCTTCGTTGTATACATTGTCAGCTTTGTTAACCTGCTCCTGGATGGCAAGGGCGTCGTGACGGTTTTGGATGAAGAATGCGATTGCATCGTGATTAATTTGTAAGGTGCTCAATCGCCCCTTGAGTCCCCCTTTACCGTCCTCGCCTTCGCGCTGAACACGAAGTTCTCTTTGATGGTCGAGGTGTCTACCGATCTCTTCATTGATTTTGGCGATGCTGGCCTCCCGAGATTTACGGCCGAATGTGGGGCGCCTGTCATGGCTCGACACGATATAGCCGCCTGCGGTGGATGCTACATGCCATTGACCGATTGACTGAACAGTTGCCTCCTTTGGACGCTGGTCGCCAAGCCAGAAAATTTCGGGAATATCCTGGCTGATCTCCAGGTTAGCTAACACATTGGGGCTGACGCCGAGAACGCCGTCCACCATCCCGCACAAACCCATTTCCAGAGCTCTGGCTTCCTGGTCATCCAAGTCGTCGAATGCTTCTTCCAGGGTTCGTCCACCAACCGATCTGGCTAAAGTGGCATTTTTAGGATTGGCCGATCCACCTTCCAGTGATGCGCGTTTTTCCTGGAGATTTTCGATTCCAAGCTCGATCTTCGTGGCTTCTCTGACCAATCGATCGCTCTCTTTGTCCAGCCACTCAGCAAGCCAGTCTGGATCGCGGTTGGCATGGCTCTCGGCCGCGCTTCTCCAGGCCTTCTCTCCGTTTCTGAATTGGTTCAGGAGCTTCCTGGCATTGTCCCGTTCTGACTTCTTGTTCCGCTCATCATCGGCTCGGATTCCCATCAGAGCTTCTTCTATTCCAAGTTCCGCCTTGGCGCTCTCCTGGAGGGACACGATTGTGTCCTCCTGAGTTTTAATCTCCTCGGATAGCTGTTCAACCGCCACCTTTTTTTGGGAAAGGGTTTCTACATCCTCTGCAATCTCCTGACGGAGTTTTTCTAAGGCCTTGCCTGCTTCTGTCTGATTGTCGATTTCATGGCGCAAAGCGTGCGAAACGATTTCTTTACCGGTGCCGTAGGTGGCCTGGAGAACGCCGAGCTGCTTGTTTGCATCGCCCAATGTTCGGCGCGTGCTGAAAACTTGCCTGGTGCATTCCTCTAACTTGTCGACTAGATCTGGGACGCTGCGCTCCTCAGGTAGAAGGTAATCTTTCAGCTTGGTAGCTACTTCAGCTGAAATCCCTCCTCGGAAGGTGGTCTCGATGAGCTTGCTGTAGAGGGAGCGATCAGAGGAGTCGGCCAAGTTGGTGGGGGAAACGCCGGCGTCGTAAAGTACCTGCCCATAATCCTGCACCTTCGCGCAAACGCGAAGGTCATAACCCCGTGCGGCTAGACTGCGCTTCAGGTCCGGAAAATCCGGGTAATACTGGGTCTCTCCCTCCTGGATGCGAAAGGCATCCTGCAAAGCCGCACCTTCCGGATAGTTGTCGATATAAAAGCGGGTAATCTCACCCCTACCATCTTCTCCTTGCGCATGAATTCCGGCGAGGAGTCGCGTGCCGTGACGCGTCAGGATATCGAGCACAACGTAGGCGTAGCCGTAGTTCGGGTTGATACGGCCAAGAAGAGTGTCTTTGCCGGCATTGTGCGGATCCTGGAGGTCGGAAATAGGGTGAATATCTAGCACCCTCCGATCTGGTAGCTGGGCATACGCCAGGCACATGGTTAGCGTAGATTTACCTGCCCCGCTGGGCCCAATCAGGCCAGTGAAGGCCTCCCTGTCTTGGATGACTTCTTCATAGTCGATGCCTCGCCATCCAATGTAGGCAATCTGTTCAATTCGTCCCTTCATTTTCGTCCCTGTCTTCTTCTATCTCTTCTTCGATCTCTTCATCCGACGCCTGGAATACGACGCCCCGTTGCTCCGTCAGCACTAAACGGCTCAATTCATCCGGTTCGTTGTCATGCCGTGCTAGATCGGCAAAGCGGTGGATGGCTTCCAATGGCTTGATAGCGCTTCCCTGTATCTCTAGGAAGCGCAATTCGGCCAGCATCTTTAATGCCTTGTTGATCTCCTCTGTGATCCGAGTGTCTGTCGAGGTTTCCCTCTGCTTCGGGGCATAGATCTTCTGCAAGGTCTCGCGTGGAACCGAGGTCTCAATAGATTGCAGAAGGTTGCCAAGGCTGATTCGACCGGAAGCGCGAGTAATTTCGGGATCCCGGGTCTTCAGGGCAATGAAAATTCCCAGATGGACACATGGCTTCGGCAGGATCCGGCTCGGGATCA
>JAVEXH010000198.1:0-5783 GCA_034004175.1 Spirochaetia bacterium | reverse complement strand
TCTGAAACTGTCGATCGGGGACACCGATCGCGGAAGCCCGAGCGGCGGAACGGGCGTATGCCTCGTTCGCGTCCACGGACTGAAATAAAGGACAACAGGCTGCTACCTGTCGGAGAAGCAGGTTTATTCAACCTGCTTAAGTCAAGTATAAAACGACTTCCCAAGGATGTCAAGTTTTCACTTACGTATCCATGCCAATTCATCATAAATTAATGAATTCTCAGGATTTTTTCAGGTTTTCCACAAAGTTATCCCCATATCCACAAGTAGATACCTGAAAATACACAGAATATGTTCACTTATACACAATTTGCATTCCCGGTAACGAAAAATCGCCGCCACCGGGAATACATGTCATATTTAGAAAACACTCAGATTGTAAACAAACCCTGGTCTATGAGGGGTATGCTGCGACCATCCCTGGACAGACCGGTAACCTGTACCTGGGGGCTGCCTATCATGAAATCCGTATGGACCGCCGAAGTATTGGCTCCTGCGGTTTTCAGTTCGGCCTCGTTCATGGTGGAGCCACCCTTCATGCAGCCGGGATATGCAGAACCCAGGGCAATGTGGCAGGCAGCGTTCTCGTCGAACAGGATGTTGTAGAAGGTTCGTTTCGAAGCAAATATGGGCGAGCTACTGTCAACCAGGGCTACTTCTCCCAGGAAGCTGGCACCTGCATCCATGCCCAGATACACATCCAGCACATCCTTGCCGGCGGAGGCTCCGTATTCCACCACCTTGCCACCCTCGAAGCGCAGCCAGCCGTTCTCAATTATCTTACCTACAGTTGGCACAAAGACCGGACAAGTAAAGGCTACCCGGCCCTGGGTCCGCCGGTAGTCAGGGCTGGTAAACACTTCCTCGGTGGGAATATTGGGGCTGAAACGTCGACCAGAGGTGGTCCTGTCGGGGCCACCATGCCAGATGGAGCCTTCCATGAGGCCTATGCTCAGGTCAGTGCCGGGACCACTGAAGTGCAGGGTATCCAGGCGCAGGCTGTTGAGCTTGTCTGCCCTGGCGGCCAGCACGTCTCCGTGTTCCACCCAGAAGGCGGCGGGGTCGGCATGGTCAAGGCGCAATATAGGAATGAGCACCTGCCAGAGGGCGTCAACCGCATCCTGGCCTGGACTCATGCCCATGATGCGCCCGGCGAGCTTCTCTGTGGGATAGAAGGCAACCAGCCAGGTAATCTCGTTGTTGCTGATACGGCTCTGGTAGGGCCGCATGGCGGTCGCAATGGCCCTGGCCGCCGTTGCATTGCGCCCCTGGTCCAGGCTTGCCAGAAAATCAGGATCCTCGGGGGTTCTCACCGCGATGAGGGCCCAGTCCTCGTCTATCATGGTTTCAAGGCTGTCCTTGCGGAACTGCGGCACGTATTCAAGGTGCTCAGGCGCGGAATGCAGTATCCTGGCCTTGTACATCAGGGGGTTTTCTATCTCGTTGTTGTCGAAGCGCACATACCGGGCGCCTCTGGCATAGGCCCGCTCGGCAATGATGCCCGCAAAGGCCAGATGCACTGGTTCTGCCCGCACCAGCAGGTTCTGGCCAGGCTGGATGTTCACCGCGGACAGGAGTACGTCGGCGTAGCGTTCGATGAAACTGCGTTCCATAGTGTCTCCTTTAGAAAAAAACGGGACAGACCCCTTTCAAGGATCCGTCCCGCCTTGCATGAATAACCAGAATCAGCCTTCTACGGCTACTTCTTCTGCCTCTACCTTCACCTTCACCGGGCCCATGATGTCCGTCTCCAGCATCTTGTATACCTTGGTGGGACATTTCTCGACGCATTTGCCACAGGAAGTGCACTTGGTGTAGTCGGTTATGGGTATGCCGTTGACCATGGTTATGCACTGTTCCGGGCAGACCCGCACGCAGGCTTCACACTTGATGCAGCCGACCTTGCAGCTCTTCATCACCGTGGCCTTCACCACCGCGTGGTTGGAACACACCACGATGGAACCCGTGCGGGAACGGGGTACGGAAACCAGGATCTGCTGAGGGCATTCCTGGATGCACAGGCCGCAACCGGTGCACTTGGCATAGTCGACATGGGGCAGCCCATCCTCACCCATGTGTATGGCGTCGAACTGGCAGACAGTACAGCAGTCGCCGAAGCCAAGGCAGCCCCAGGCGCACAGTTTGGTACCACCGGCGGACAATTTGGCGGCACGACAGGTTTTGACTCCTACATAGGTGCCTTTCTCTCCTGCCACGTCCTTGCGGCCCTGACAGGCCAGCACCGCCACGGTATCCTCGCCGGTGGATGCAACGCCCATGAGTTCTGCAAGTTTGGCTGAAACCGCGGAACCACCCGGGGCGCACTTGTTGATCGGCGCATCACCTTTGGCCACCGCTTCGCCGTAACCGGCGCAACCAGGATAACCACAGGCTCCACAATTCACGCCTGGCAGGGCCTGGATGACAGCCTCTATCTTGGGGTCCACCAGAACCTTGAACTTCTCCTTGAAGAAGCCCAGGGAGGCTCCAAGCACGAAGGCAAGGAGAGCGGAGAATCCGAGGGTTATAAGTATGATCTGCATTGCCGGCCCCCCCTTACTTTATCAGCCCGGAAAAGCCCATGAAGGCTACCGCAAGCAGGCTGGTTGCGGCGAACAGTATGGGTGTCCCTTGCAGGAATTTAGGTATGGGTGCGGTCTTGAGCCTTTCTCGTATGCCAGCCAGCAGAACAAGCGACAACAGGAAACCAGTGGCCACACCCACTGCATAGACCACGGCTTCGATCAGATTGAAGCCTTTGGACACATTGTCAAAAGTCACTGCCAGGATGGCACAGTTGGTGGTGATCAGCGGCAGGTAGATACCCATGGAAGCGTACAGCCCGGGAACATTTTTTTTAAGGAAGAATTCCACCAGCTGCACCAGGGACGCTATCACCAGGATGAATACCAGGATCTGAAGGAAACCCAGATTGAGTGGCACAAGGACAAACGTGTACAAGGGGAAGGTAACCACGGTGGCGATGACCGTTACAAATGTTACCGCCAGACCCATGCCCACGCTCTTGGACACGTCAACCGACATGCCTATGAAAGGGCAGAGGGCCAGGAAGCGCATGAGCACGACATTGTCTATCAGCATTGCCGTGATGAAAATCTTCATGAGGTTCATGCGGCCTCCTTTGCAGCGGCAAGACGCGCGGTCCGTGCGTCCAGTGTATTTTTAATCCAGATATTCAATGAGATGAACAGGGCAAAGACCATGAACCCACCCGGAGAAAGGGTAAAGAACAGGATCGGTTCAAACCCATCAGGCATTATCTGCACACTCAGGAGAGTGCCATTGCCCAGCAGTTCCCTGAAGGTGGCTATACCCACCAGCACCCAGGTGTAGCCCAGGCCCATGCCAAGGGCATCCACAACCGCATGAAGGGGCTTTTCCTTGCTTGCAAAGGCCTCTACACGGCCCATGATGATGCAGTTAACCACGATAAGGGGAATGAACACACCAAGAGACTTGGACAGTTCAGGGAAGTAGGCCTTCATGGACAGGTCTATGATGGTGGTAAACGCCGCAATCACGATGATGAAGATCGGGATGCGGGCGTCGGATGGAATGAGCTTCCTGAACAATGAAATGACGAGCTCTGCAAAGACGATGACAAAGGTCATCGCGGCACCCATACCAATGGCATTGGCAATGCTGGTGGTCACAGCCACGGCCGAACACAGGCCTATCATCAACATAAGCAAAGGATTTTCCTTCACCAATCCTTTTACGAAAATCTTCCACAGTTCGTTCATTGCTTGCCTCCGGCAGCTTGTGACTCCAGCCACTGGGTTCCGGCCTCACCGGCACGCTTGGCTATGAGGGCCAGAGCCTTGCTGGTAATGGTGCTGGCCGTAATAGCCTGGACATCCTGCTTCACCTCGAAGGCATCGGTCACAGCCTTTCCGGTGAATTGTCCCGGGAAGGTGGTTCCGGAACTGCGATCAACAAAATAAGTCGGACTGGTGGCATTGGCGCCGAGTCCAGGTGTATCCTTGAGTATCAGGATACGAATGCCGGCCAGGCGGCGGTCGGTTCCCACACCCACAAGCATGGCCGCATCTCCGCCGTAACTTGCGCCGACAGCGCGGATGGCCACTCCAAGCAGGGCTTCACCCTTGGTAGCCTGCCAGGCGCCGGAAAAGCTTACCGCCGGATCGGCGGAAACGATGCCGTTGTCCAGATCCTTGAAGCCGTCTGCCTCGGGAAAGAGGTCTTTGAGGGATTCTTCAAGCTGTCGGGCCTCATGGCCGGCTATGGTCGGTGCGGTTATCGTATACACCATGGCAAGGGCCACACAGGCACTGGCGGCAAACAGGGCCAGGGCGGTTCCCAGCTTCAGTATGTCCTTCTTCATTTGCCGGCCTCCTTGGCGGGTTTCGCAGGAGGAACAAACCCGTATTTCTTCACCCGCAGTTTGTCCAGGAAGGGCGCAACAGTGTTCATGATCAGGATGCCGTAGGTTACACCCTCGGGAAAGCCGCCGAAGCGGCGGATGATGGCCGTAAGGGCACCGGCACCGGCACCGAAGATGATCTTGCCGGCCGGAGTCACCGGGCTGGAGGCATAATCGGTGGCCATGAAGATTGCGCCGAAGACCACCCCACCGGAAAGGATGCCGAAGACGGGATCCATACCCAGCAGCCATGAGACGATGAAGGTAGTGCCGATCATGGCCAGAGGGGTAACAATGTTAACCACCTTGAGGGCCAGCAGGAAGGCAAAACCTATCAATATGAGGAGGATTGAACTTTCGCCAAGGCTGCCGGCACGGTTGCCCAGGAACAGGGTCCACAGGGTGGCACTGTAATCAGCGGTACCTGCCAGGCCGGTATCCACGAAATTCTGGCCAACCTGCGCAATGGTTCCGCCCATCTTCACGATGTTCAATGGGGTTGCAGCGGTGGTGGCATCGGTAAGGGGACCGAAGGGTACATGCCAGGTGGTCATGGCTGCCGGGAAGCTCATGAGCAGTATTGCCCTTCCTATGAGTGCCGGATTGAAGGGGTTGGCGCCAAGGCCGCCGAAGAACTCCTTGGCAAAGATGACAGCAGCAATGGAGCCGAGGCTGGCCATCCACAGGGGTAGGGAAGGCGGTGATATCAGGGCCAGCAACAGCCCGGTCACCACGGCAGACAGATCGTCGATCCGTACATCCTGACCGGTTGCCTTGCGGAAGGCCGCTTCCGCCACAACCGCGGAAACCACCGAAACCAGGATCAGCATCAGGGCTGGCATGCCATACAGGACCACGCCATACACGCTGGTGGGCATGAGGGCAATTATCACCGCCAGCATGATCTTCCGGGGGGTTACCCCGGTGAAGACGTGGGGGCTGGACGAGAGGAGCAGCTTATTTGACGGCACGCTGGGCCTCCTTCTGCTTTTTGATGCGCAAAAGCTGCTTGCCTACACGGAAGCGCTGCACAAGTTGAATATGTGATGGACAGACATAACTGCAGGTCCCACATTCTATGCAATCCATCACACCTATGGCTTCGGCCTGGTCCAGGTCATTGGCGTTGATGGCAACGTTGAGAAGGGCCGGAGACAACCTGCAGGAACAGGCACGCATGCAGCGGCCACAACGCAGGCACGGGCCTTCTGCCCAGACTTTGGCTTCCTTGTTGTCCATCAGAAGAACTCCGGAGGTGTTCTTCTGGATGGGAGCCAGGGTATTGGGAACTGCCGGACCCATCATGGGACCGCCCATCACTACGCGCTGAAGGTCATCTTCCCTGATCGTGATGATGCCTTCTCCGACGAGATCCTGG
>JAVEXH010000197.1:0-5797 GCA_034004175.1 Spirochaetia bacterium | reverse complement strand
AACCCAGCAGCAAGGCTGCTTCAGGAGCACGGCCGGAGCGTGAAGCCACCAGTAGTATGGATGCCAGAATTGGTCCGATACAGGGGGTCCAGCCGGCGCCGAAGGCCATGCCCACTACGAAGGAGCCTGCAGCTCCTGCGGGTTTCGTGCTGACCTGGGCACGGACTTCACGGTTGAGGGCTTTGAATATGTCGAAGATCATGTTCAGCCCGAACAGAACGATGATGGTACCTGCGACGCTGGTTATGATCCTGGTTGCCCTGCCGGCGAACAGCATGCCGCCGCCGGAGAATACCAGGCCCAGGCCGATGAAAACCGTCGAGAAGCCGGCCACGAAGAAGAGGGTACGGAAGAAGATGCCGGCTTTGGCTTCGCCGCTGCGGATTTCCTGGCCGCTCCTGCCGCTTATGAAGGACAGGTAACCGGGTATCAGGGGCAGTACGCAGGGTGACAGGAAAGAAAGCAGTCCTGCCCCGAAGGCCAGGAGGATGCTTACGTTGCCGTTCACGGCAGTAACTCTGCCAGTTCCCTGAACAGGTCGATGACTTCAGGGCCGTCATACATACGTGAACCAACCATACCGGCTATGGCCCGGCCTTGTTTGTCCAGGATGAAGGTGGTCGGTATGCCCCGACCGGCAAAAGGTGCCGATTGTGCACCGGTAACATCCAGGAATACGGGATAGGTGTAGGGATTTTCTGCCAGGAAGTCTGTGACTGTCTTTTTCTGCTCTCCCACACTTACACCCATGATGTCAAAGGCTACATCCCTGGTCTTGTCGTACAGGATCTGCATGGATGGCATCTCGGCCCGGCAGGGCGGGCACCAGGTTGCCCAGAAGTTGAGCATGGTAACCTTGCCCTCGAACAGGTCCACGCCTACGGTCTTATCGTCAAGGGTGACTACACTGAGGGGAGGAAGGGGTTCAGGCACAGGAAAGACATAAAAGCCAAGGCGTTCCATACGTTCGGCGTACCAGGGTGCGGACTCTGATGGTTTCAGGGCAACCTGTTCGGACTGTGTCTGGGTCTGTGGCTGCTCAGGAGGCTGGGCCTCAGTGGCCCCAAGGTTTCCTGGCTCTTCCGGCTTGGCACATGAGGCCAGCACAAGGGCAAGGACAGTCGCTGTCAGCAGTGCATATAGTCCGCGTTTCATGTCTACTCCTCGGGGTTCATGGGTCGAATATAGGAAAAATACTATAAAAGGAGGCCGGTTACAAGTAGAAGTGATTTTGTAAGCTTTTCTGGTGGAACCGTCCTGGCGTAGGCGGGACGCCCTGTTTTCATTATACTATGGTATCTGGCCAGGCGCATGGATCTGCGCGGCTGTACTTTTACACTGAGGAGTTCTCATGGACATATCAAGCCAGTTGCACGGCCGTTTTGATGACGATGATGGTGAAGAGGAGAAGCCGGCCAAGGGTCCGGATGCACTTGCGGAACGACTGCTGGAGACCCGGACCATACTGCTGTCCGGCCAGGTGAACAAGGAACTGGCCGAACGTGTTGTCCGCCAGATGCTGCTCCTGGAAGCCAAGAGTTCCGATCCCATCAAGGTGATGATAGACTCCCCCGGAGGCGATGTGGATGCCGGCTACGCCATCTTCGACATGGCCAGGTTCATCCGTCCCGAGGTGTGGATGATAGGCATGGGCCTTGTAGCCAGCGCCGGCGCCTTGATCCTCCTGGCCGCTCCCAAAGAGCGCCGCGTGGGTCTGCCCAACTCCCACTATCTGATCCACCAGCCCCTTTCCGGCCTGCGTGGTGTGGCTACTGACATCGAGATCCATGCCAGGGAGATAGAGAAGACCCGCGACCGTCTTAACAAGCTGATTGCCGACGAGACCGGCCAGCCTCTGGAAAGAGTGGTAAAGGATACCGACCGGGATTACTGGATGGGCGCCGAAGACGCCGTCACCTACGGCCTTGTTTCCAAGGTTGTCCGGACCAGGGACGAACTCGGGCTGTGAACCATACAAGGGCTGCCGCGGGTCTTGCAGGGGTCTACAATGGTGTCTCGGATGACGAAGTCCCCGCCGGAGTAAGTCTGTACCGCGGAAAGGTCCGGGATGTGCTGGCTTATGGCGACAGGGTAATGCTCGTCGCCAGCGACCGCATCTCGGCCTTTGACCGGGTCCTGTCCACAGTGCCCTGGAAGGGCGAGATCCTGTCCCGCATCTCGGCCTGGTGGTTTGAAAACACCGCGGATCTCGTACCCAACCATCTGCTTGCGCCAGCCGAACTCGGCGGCCTTGACCCCCTGGCGGCCACCGGTAGGGCTGTAGCCGCCAGACGTTGCGACATGGCCCCGGTAGAGCTGGTTGTCCGCGGCTACCTTGCCGGCTCTGCCTGGCGTGACTACCAGGCCGGTAGGCCGGTCTCGGGCATCAGCCTACCTTCAGGCCTGCGGTACTGCCAGGCCTTCCCGTCGCCCCTGATCACCCCGTCCACCAAGGAAGCCTCGGGCCACGACCTGCCCATGTCACCGGCTGATATTGTAGCCTCCGGCAGGGTCGATGCCGACTTGTGGGCGCAGATCGAGAAGGCCGCCCTGGCCCTGTTCCTCCGCGGCCAGGAACTGGCAGCGGAACGTGGCCTGATCCTGGTGGACACCAAGTACGAGTTCGGCCTCTCCAACGGAAAACTGCTGGTGGCCGACGAGATCCATACGCCTGATTCCAGTCGTTACTGGTATGCCGCCGACTACCCCGGCCGCTTTGCATCCGGCTTGGAGCAACGCGAGCTGGACAAGGAAACCTTCCGCCGCTGGCTGGTTGAACACGGCTTCTCCGGTGACGGCGAGGCTCCGGACATCACCGACGATGTGAGAATCCAGACAGCTGTCCGCTACGCCCAGGCCTACGAGGCCATCACCGGTGAAATTTTCCAGCCAGTCCACCAGAATGCGCAGGCGGCACGGATCGCGCTGGCGTTTGTTGCCAGAGAGGTCTTGCCGGGGCTGCACAGCGGCCATTGAACGGTGGCCTCCCGGAAACGGAGGCCTTCATGTCCATCAGGCGCATCACCTACCTCTCCCTTGTCGTGCTGACCCTTGGAGCCTGCCTCCGCTGCGACAGCGGCCTGGCCTCCTCGGGCACCATCACGGTAATGTCGTACAATCTCCAGACCCTCTTCGATCCGGTGGACCAGGGCGGGGAGTACGATGACTTTTCTGTAGCCGATGGTTCCTGGAACCAGGATCTGTACCGGCTCCGCATTGCTGCCCTGGCCTCGGCCATAGCGGCTGCCGCGCCAGGCGGACCGGATGTACTGGTGGTCCAGGAGGTGGAGAACCGGCGGGTCCTGAAGGATCTGGCAGCGGCGGCAGGGGAGTATCCGTATCTGGCCATCTCACCTGCCGAGGGATCCGCGCTTGCCTGCGGCCTGGCCTCCCGCTTGCCTCTCCGGGCTGTCAGGGCGCATCGCTACCAATCGGACACAGCTGGTCTCTCCGGGGCTGGGTCGACCAGTGTGCCCCGCTACCTGCTGGAGTGCGAGCTGGATGCCGGATCACAGGTACTGTATGTGCTGGCAGCCCACTGGAAGAGCAAGCTTGGCGGGGCGCAGGAGACCGAACCGGAGCGGCAGGCCGCTGCTGTGCTGGCCGCCTCGGTCATCCGGGCCAGGCTTGAGACCGAGCCTTCGGCCGCACTGATACTGGCCGGAGACCTGAACGAGAACCCCGATGAGTTTGTCCTGGCTGGCAGCGCTTATCCGACAGCCCTCATGACCGCCGACCAGGGCCCTGGACCCTGGCTGAGCATAACCAGCCTGGCCGGAGAAGCAGCACCAGACCGGCCGGTGATGTACTGCCCCTGGGAGGATTACGGTGGCTACAGTTACCTGTATGACGGGAAACCTGAACGCATCGACCAGTTGCTTTTATCTCCGGGGTTGGTAGGGGAAGGTTTGCCACGGCTGGTCTCGTTCAGTGCGGAGGCACCTGCCTTCCTGCTGGGTTCAACCGGCAAGCCTTTGGGGTGGAGCAGCAGGCTGGCATCGGGGTATTCCGACCATCTGCCCATCCGGGTGACCCTGCAACTGGTTCCTTGACCTGACCGCAGCAATAAAGTATACTAAAAAGGTCTTAATAGGATGGTTTATGGGACTGATAACAACAAAATCGAGGTACGGCCTGCAGTTGCTCATCTACCTGGCTGACCGCTACGGCAGAGGGCCTTCTGAACTTGGCGGCGCTGCCAGGGCCAATGGTATCCCCGAGCACTATCTGGCCAAACTGGCCCTGCCCCTGAAAGCGGCAGGGCTCATACGATCGGTGAGGGGCCAGCGCGGAGGCTGGGAACTGGCCAGACCGCCGGCGGACATCGACCTGCTGAGTGTGGTGGAGGCCCTGGAGGGACGCTCGTCCCTCCTCGATTGTACTGGAGAGCCCGGGAATTGTGAGAAGGCAGCGGGCTGCAGACCCCTGACAGTCTGGAACGGGCTGGACAGGGTCATCAAGGAGTACCTGAGGGGGCTGAGTCTGGCGGATGCCGCCACGACAGTCCTGGATTACGTCATCTGACCAAGGAGCATTACATGAATTACGCTGAACATATTACCGATCTCATAGGAAAAACACCGCTGGTCCGCATTCATGGAGATGGGTTTGCCCCAGGAGTCCTTGTGCTCGGCAAGCTGGAGTCCCTGAATCCCTTCTCCAGCGTGAAGGACAGGATAGGACTGGCCATGGTCGAGGATGCGGAGTCCCGCGGCCTCTTGAAGCCAGGCGGGCTGATAGTGGAGCCTACTTCAGGCAACACCGGCATCGCCCTTGCCGCGGTGGCCGCCACCAAGGGTTACCGGATCATCCTGGTCATGCCCGATACCATGAGTGTGGAGCGACGGAAACTTCTGGCAGCCTACGGAGCAGAGCTTGTCCTTACCGAAGGAGCCAAAGGCATGAAGGGCGCCATTGCCAAGGCCCAGGAACTGGTTGCCGCCAATCCCGGTGCCTTCATGCCCATGCAGTTCGACAATCCCGCCAATCCGGAGGTGCACCGCAGGACCACCGCAGAGGAGATCTGGACTGATACCGACGGCAAGGTAGACATCCTGGTGGCCGGGGTAGGCACCGGCGGCACGGTGACCGGTATTTCCGAGGCTCTCAAGGCCCGCAAGCCCGGCTTCAGAGCCATAGCCGTGGAACCGGTGGAGTCACCGGTGCTGTCCGGCGGACAGCCGGGGCCGCACAGAATACAGGGCATAGGTGCGGGCTTCGTGCCTGCCAACTATCATGCTGCAAGCATCGACGAAGTGGTTCTGGTCAAAGCTTCCGATGCCGGCGAAGCCAGCAGGAAAGCGGCCAGGGAGCAGGGCCTGCTGATCGGCATTTCTGCCGGAGCCAACCTCTGGGCAGCCATGGAGGTAGCCAGAAGGCCCGACAGCGCCGGCAAGACCATAGTCACCATACTCTGCGACACCGGAGAGCGCTATCTGTCCACCTGGCTCTTCGACGAGTCCTGACCTGACGAGTCCTGATTCGACGAACCTCGGTCCTGACCTGACGAACAGCAATCCCGAGTTCCGCTGCCACCGGGCTTGGCTCCCCGGTGGCTTGCGTGCGATAATACCGGTTTGGATTGAATAAAGGATTGTGCCAGTAATGGAAGACCGCCCCCTCATTGCCCAGGGTGACCAGACCCTCCTCCTCGACGTGCATGCTGCCGGCTTCGAGCTGGCCAGGGCGGAGCTGTCAGCCTTTGCCACCCTCGAAAAAAGTCCCGAGCATTTTCATACCTACCGTCTTGATGCCCTCTCACTCTGGAACGCCGCGAGTGCCGGTCTGTCGGTGGATG
>JAVEXH010000196.1:0-5804 GCA_034004175.1 Spirochaetia bacterium | reverse complement strand
GAGCGGACGGTCTACTTCGTCATCCATGATGGCTGTACAGAAGTCGGGATAGTTGCACCCTGCCATTTCCTTGCCGGTATCAGGTTCGGTCTTGCCTGGAACAAGAATATGCCTGAGTGAATTCCCGGTTCTGGGCTCTTCCCTGAACAGGTACAACAGGTCGAGCATGGCGGTAAACCGGTCTTCCTGATCATCTGCCATGATCTGCGGGATGATCTCCTGCAGATCCCTGCTCCGCAGGGCTACTATTTTCTTGTATTTGCTTCGGCCTTCGATGATACCTGCAACGAAATCGGACCATATCTTGGCCTGTACTATGCTTGGTATGCCCAGCAGGGTACCCAGCGGGGCAGTGGCGGTTGCCAAGGGCCAGGACAGGATGCTTCTGAAGAAATTGGCTTTGATCACTTTCCGGTCAAAGCCACGGAGTGTGTTGTGGGTTGCCAGATACAGACCGTTCACAAAGGAGATGAAGAGGAATTTTGTGGCTTCGAAGAGTATACCCTGAGCCGCCAGGGGCCAGGCCAGATCGAATTGCGCCTTGATGAAGCCAAGCAAGGGCACCGAAAACCCTGTCCAGAACAGGGATCTAGCTACATTCCCGGTGTTGATGCTGTGCAGGTTCCACTCGCTGAGCCGCGTACCTCGTCCTGCCACCAGATCGGCAATGGAGTTCCTGAAGGCAGTTATGAACATCCATAGAAAAGCATAAAACGGGCCAACGAACAACCCGGCCACCACAAATCCTGTCCCGGCGTACAGGAAATTGACCAGCCCAGGGTTTAGATACCGGATGGCTTTCGCGGGTGGAATGCGTGCCCAGTCGCTCTCCACTTCATCACCAACAAGATTGATGCACTGGCTGGTTATTTTACCCATACTCAGAATCGAAGGTGCTGTGACAAGATTATCCGGAGCCACAGGAACACCCTTGGCGGCCACCAGAGCTGATACCGTCGGAGGCAGGGCAACATGACGCTTCTTGTATCTCTTGCGATATTTTCCTGTAAGTTTGTCTTCTCTGATGAAACCCATGCCCGGAACGGACGGGTTCCGGCCTGTCGCGTCGCTGCCGCAGACTGGTATGAAAGGTTGCATGCCACGAGACTGGTTTTCGGTATTGATGCGGTTCAACAGCCGGCAAAGGGCAAGGATTTCGTCGGGATCCCGATGTACAGCATCCTGCATGTTGTACACCTCCACCCGGTCAATTATGCCAATCCCTGATTCCAGCAGCTTCTTCGCGGCATCAAAACCGTATTCAAGAGGATGCAAGACCTTCAGTTGGCAAGCTGCCTGGGCAAGGGTGTTCTTTATCTTTCCCAGGTCGGTGAAGACTGTCTGATAATCACCGATATCCTGGCTTGAGAAGAACTGCTGCCGCAGGCCGTCCGGTGACAGCTCCCGGTACTCGGCTCTGAGCCGTGCATAACGTTCTTCGGCGATCTGTGCTTCCCATGCGGATGACAGTTTCCTGCGGTATGTCCTTTGCACCCGATCGCGTTGGACCTTTGCCATCATGGTTCTGTTGAAGAGCATTGGCTTGTAGTACTTGTACAGGAACTCACCGAGGTGCAAACGGTTCACACTTGACCGAGGAACCTTTTCGCAGAGTTCCCGGAGTTTCAGTTTTGGAATGGAATACAGCTTGTCACCCGGATAATCGGCATTGATCTCCTTGCGGGCTGTCGCATTGAAATGTTTGAGTAGATCCTTCACGGCCTCTACCCTGCTTTCCTGGTTCTTCTCAAGACCTTCGAATATCTGCTTCATGCTGGTTGCGTTTTCTTCAAACCAGCGGCCGAGTTCCTTGCGGTTCTTGAAGTGGGGCAGCATTGCCATGAAGTGGAAGCGCTTGCCGTGCACCGAGACGCTGAACTCCAGGGATATGTGAACCCTTATCCCTGCGATCCGTCCCGCTTCGATGGCTTCCTTCATCGCATCGATGGCTGAAGCCGATCCATAGGTTATCGTCAGTTCGGAAATACCTTTGATGAAAGAGTCTATCAGAAGCTGCGTAGGATTCTTGCGCCCGGAGGTGGCAGTGTCATGCACATGCTCGTCCCAGCCTGCATCCAGGTTCTTGAGGCGTTCTCCCGTTTCTGGCAGTTCCACTATGCCGAGTTCATCGAGGAGCCTCCGGATGACCTGGTATTGTCCGTGGGATGCGACGGAGAAGTCCTGGAGGAGTTCCAGTTGCCTGCGTTTGTTGCCGCGGCTCTTGATTGCCTCTTTTATCAGGGCAAGCTGGACTCTGGCTGTATTAAGTGGCAGATCCAGGGTCTTGGAGTGGAATGATGCATCGATCATGACCCGCAGTGCGCGCAATCTGGGTTTGGCATGCTGGGACTGCAGGTCGCGGATCACCATGACGTAGGACTCGGCTATGGAAATGCGGCGTTTCTTGAACCACCGGGAAATGCCCACCGGATGGGAATGAGGGCCTTGGGCAACGATGCCGGGTGTGTCTATCTTGGCGTTCAGTTCCCGTCGGAGCTTGTACAGTTCGGACGAGAAACTGAGGTTGTTCACCAGCTTGCCGTACAGTTCAAGTATGTTCGGTGTTTTCATGCGTACCCATAACCCGTACAGTATAGGCTGTCTGTCGGGATAGTATCCACCCTTGTTTCGGTGCTGTAAGTTTTAGTTCCACAAATCCAATATAGAAGACCACAGTACCCGTGTAAATGACCAACGGATCAGCTGTCTTCCTGGGATTTCGATCTGGGTGAACGGCTGCCTTCATTTTCAACCAACCAGTCAGAACAGAATTTGTCTGCTGTTGATGCAATGCCAGCCTTATGATAACATTTGGAGATGTACCCTGTCGTGCTCAATCTTCAAAAAAAGCTTTGCCTGCTGGTCGGTGGCGGGATGATCGCGTTCAGGAAGGCTATACCTGTCCTTGAAGCCGGCGGGAGCTTGACTGTAGTGGCCCGGGATTTTGTGGAAGGTTTTCAGGAGCTTGCCACAGAGTACAGCATGACGTTGCATAAACGCAGCTATGAATCTCCGGAGGCGGCAGGCTACGAGCTTGTCATTGCGGCAACGTCGGATCGCAGGGTCAATGAGACGATCAGCCGTGACGCGCAGGCGGCTGGCAGGCTTGTGAACATAGTGGATGTTCCCGATCTCTGTAGTTTTTATGTGCCGGCAGTCGTACGACGCGGTTCCCTGAATATTGCCATTTCAACCGAAGGCGCGTTCCCGTCATTGACGAAGGTCATCAAGGCTGACCTGGAAAAAAGCTTTTCCCCACGATATGCCCTCCTGCTGGACAGGTTGGCAGAATTCCGGGTGAAACTTCGTGAGAGGGTTCCGGATGACAAGGAACGACAGCAGAAAGCTGCTGCGGTGGCAGGGTCGGAGGCTGTAGCGCTATTCCTTGCAGGGGATGACAGTATGCTTGAAGCGGAACTATTGCTGAAATGAAATTCCTGATCACCGGGCTGAACCACAGGACAATGCCTATAGAATTACGTGAAAAATTCGCTTTTCCACGCGATGAGGCTCAGCGTTTTCTTGTTCATCTGAAAGAATCTGCATTGTTCACGGAATGTCTGATTGTCTCAACCTGCAACCGTCTCGAGATCCTTGCCCGTTATGGATTGCCGGTGGCTAATGACATCGATGCCCATGACAAGCTGGTTCATGAAATCTGCTCCTGGAAACACATTGAAACGCAGCGAGTCCAGGGTTCCTTTTATCATTATTCCGGTGCCGCCGCGGTTCAGCACCTTTTCCGTGTAGCCTCTGGGCTCGATTCCCAACTTCTCGGAGAGACCCAGATCCTGCACCAGCTCAAGAATGCGTATCGCATGGCCGGAGAACTGGGTTCAAACGGTTTTTTCCTCAACAGACTGATGCACGCAGCATTTTGTACCGGCAAGCGTACCAGATCTGAAACACGATTGGGCATAGGTGCCGTTTCTGTCGGATTGGCAGCCGCTGATTGGCTGTTCACCAAGCTTGCAGGCTGTACGGATCCTGCAGTTCTGGTCATCGGGGCAGGCGAGATGGCACGGCTGGCGGCAACCCACCTCAAGGCAAAGGGGATACACAATCTGAGTGTGAGCAATCGGACAGAGTCACGGGCCCGTGAGCTTGCGGACAGACTTCCCGCCCGTTTTCTGGGCTGGGATGAATGGTCAGCTTCACTCCACTACTTTGATGGACTCGTGGTAGCCACAGCAGCGCCGCAGTATCTGATAAGCAAGAATCAACTTGACATCCTGCTGCAACGCAAGCAATCGGTGACCCACATAGTCGATCTCGGCGTCCCGAGGAATGTGGAATCGGATGCATTCTGCCTTGATGGTTATGATCTTGCCGATGTGGATGATCTGAAGGCGCTTGCTGACGGGAACCTCCAGAAGAGGGTGGCTGAAGTTCCTCTGGTTGAAGCAATCATCCGGGACGAACAAGAAAAATTCCTGCACTGGTACCGGTCGCTTGAGGTTATTCCTACCATCAAACGGCTTCTGGAGCTTGGAGAGCGGTACCGCCAGGAACTACTGGATGGACAACGCAACAAGTGGAATGCCGGGCAACTTGAGGCAGCCGATCTTGTTACCCGGAGTCTGGTGAAGAAAATCCTTAAAGCACCGTTAGGCCAGTTGCGGGAGAGCGTAAGTCATGGGCCGGACAATTCAGCCTATTGGGTGGCCATGGTTGAACAGGTATTCAAGCTGGATGGAGAATGATGAAAGAAAGCAGGAAAATTGTCATCGGTACTCGCCGGAGCCCCCTGGCTCTGCGCCAGACTGAGATCATCAGAAGGGCATTGCAAAAAATATGGCCGGATATGGAATTCGAAACCCTGACCATTGTTACCGATGGGGACAGGATTACCAATCTTCCACTCTCCCTGATAGGCGGGAAAGGGCTGTTTACCAAGGCTCTGGAAGACCGGATGCTGGATGGTACTATTGATCTGGCTGTTCATAGCCTGAAAGATCTCCCGACAGCTCTGCCTGAAGGTCTGAGTATTGGTGCTGTTCCGTCCCGCGAGGATCCCGCGGATGTTCTGTTATCCCGGACCACACTTCAGCTCGACGAATTGCCAGCCGGTGCTGTCATTGGTACCAGCAGTGTACGGAGGTCTTCCCAGCTTGCCATGGCCCGGCCAGATCTTTGTATCAAGGACATCCGGGGGAATGTGGATACCCGATTCAGGAAACTGGATGAAGGGCAGTACGATGCCATCATACTGGCAGCGGCTGGGCTGAATCGTCTTGGCTTGTCTGGCCGGGTTGTGCAACGGCTTGATTGGTATCACGCCGCGGGACAAGGGGCCTTGGCTGTTGAAACAAGGGCAGGGGACCATAAACTGATGGAACTGCTGGCTCCTCTGAATGTTACGGTGACAATGCAGGCAGTATCAGCTGAACGGGCTTTTCTGCATGGCTTGGGCGGAGGCTGTCATGTACCCATCGGGGTGCGTTCCAGACTGGAAGGTTCCATTCTTGTCCTGGAAGGAATGGTAGCTAGCCCGGATGCAGCGCGTTGCCGTGTTGGCTGTGAGCGTGGTCTGCCTGGAGAGGCCGCTGACATCGGGGAAAGGCTGGCCCGTGTCCTGTTGGGCCAGGGTGCCGCTGACATACTTGAATCAGCACAGAATGAGAGGACTCAATGATGGGGCAGGTAACACTTCTTGGAGCAGGACCTGGGGACGTCGGACTCATGACAGTCCGGGGAGCCCAGGTACTAGCCCGGGCAGAGGTGGTCATATACGATTTTCTGGCGGATCCGGCTTTTCTTGCCATGGCCAATCCCGCTGCCGACAGGATGTAGGGAGGTAAAAG
>JAVEXH010000195.1:0-5819 GCA_034004175.1 Spirochaetia bacterium | reverse complement strand
ACCTTTTTCGAGTATTCCCCTGACGACCCACAATGACCACTATGACCACAATCAGTGCAATGATCACTATTACCACAGCCGTCCTCAATCGCCGCTTGACGAAGCCGGATCGTAGCTTACAATGGTTGACATATGAGTAACAGCGCATCACATGATATTTATGCACAATTTGAAAATGAATCCATTACGGTCAATCCCTTTGCCACCACCAGGATGGGCATAGTACCTGGACAGACCATGGTTAAAGTCGATTCCTACAATATCGTCTGTGCTCCCTATCGTATCTCCATGAAAAGCGCTTTGCTCATGGCATCCTTTTCCCGGGAAGAACTGGTGTTCTTCCAGCGTTATGCCAATGGTCTGGCTGGCCTGGCCATGGCCTTTCAGCAGGCTTCAAACCAGCCACCCTTCAAGATCTTTGCCCGGTGCGTACTCAAATCCATAACGCCCATGAAGACCAAAGAAGCAATCGGCATCATCTCGGTGGTGTTCAAACCCTGCCCTCCCGATCTTGTGGCCTTCCTCGGGGATTACCTCATGCTCCTGGAGAGACTGAAGGTTGAGTACGAAGACTTCAAAGGCAAGCGGATTTCAATAAATCCCGAATCGGCCAAGCTGATGGGATACAACAACTTTGCAGAACTCAGCTGTGCAAGCGGAAAATCAAAAATGGCCATCTTCGGCCTTTCCAGCGACCGTCTGGAGTTCCTGTTACCCGTTCAGGGGCCGGAACTGGCTGGTGGCATGGCGGCAACCATCAAGCTGTACTTCCAGAGTTACCAGTTTCTGGTAAATGCCAAAATCCATGAGGTCATGAAACTGCCAAGCGGGGCCCAGAAAGTCAGCGCCGACATAGATTTCAGTGCCGAACTGGTAGACATAATAGAAAAGTTCCGCTTTGCGGAACATGCCGCCAACAGGGCAGCCGCAGATTCCACGCCAACCCAGAGCTGATCAGAAGTTCCAGCACTGACCAGCCCCGGGATCAGAAACCGCATCAGCCAGCCAGGGCAGCCAGCTTTTCCCTTATGAACTCACTCTTCTCTTTGAGCCCGATGGGCCCGGTGGCTATCATCAGGACATTGGGGCGGGTTGGATCAAGCTTGATCTTCTGACCGCTCTCCCTCAACAACCTGAGCAATCTATCCACCGAAATCTTTGATACCTTGGAAAATTCCACAGTGACAAAGCCCTTGCGTTCCTTGAGGGTAGCTATGGACAGTTTGCGGCAGAGTATCCGTATCTCGGCCAGGGCCAGAAGACTGGACGCCTCTTCAGGAACAGGCCCGAAACGGTCTTCAAGCTCCCGCAGAAGAGCTTCCAGATCATCCTGGGCCAGGATGGACGCTATCTTCTTGTAGATCTCCATCTTCACGGCCGGCTGGCCTATGTATGAATCCGGAATGAAACCGGAATAATCCAGCTCAAGGTAGGGCTCTTCCTCTGCGCTGTAGCCTTCGTCGGACAATCTGGCCACCGCCTCGTCCAGAAGCTTCAGGTACAGGTCGAAACCCACTGAATAGATGTCGCCTGATTGCTCGCGGCCCAGGAGATTCCCGGCACCCCGCACCTCCAGATCCTTCATGGCTATCTTGAAGCCCGAACCAAGATCGGTGAAATCCGAAATGATCTGAAGGCGTTTCATGGCAAGCTCGGAAAGGGCACGACCATCGGGGTAGAACAGATAGGCATAGGCCAGCCGGTCGGAACGCCCTACCCGGCCCCGCAACTGGTAGAGTTGGCTGATGCCGTAGATGTCGGCCCGGTCTATGATGATGGTGTTTACATTCGGTATGTCTATGCCGTTCTCTATGATGGTGGTGGATACCAGCACATGGAAGCCCCGGTGGATGAAGCGGTGCATGATGTCTTCCAGTTCATGGGCAGCCATCTGGCCATGGGCGGTCTCGACCATCACCTCCGGCACCAGTCGCTGTATGTAGGCCCTGGTGTCCTCAAGGGATTGCACCCGGTTGTGCAGGAAGAACACCTGCCCGTCACGCTCCACCTCACGTCTGATGGCCCTGGCCACCAGGTCAGGCTGGAACTCGTCCACAACTGTCTGAATGGGGTGGCGGTTGTTGGGGGCGGTACTCAGCACCGACAGATCGCGTATCTTGAGCATGGACATATGCAGGGTGCGCGGTATGGGCGTGGCAGTGAGAGTCAGGCTGTCTACATTGGCCTTCATTTCCTTCAGCCGTTCTTTGTCCTTCACGCCGAAACGCTGTTCCTCGTCCACAATAAGCAGGCCAAGATCCTTGAAGCCCACATCCTTCTGCAGGATGCGATGGGTGCCTATGAGCACATCTATGCTGCCTTCCTTCACGCCGGCCAGCACCTTCTTCTGATCCTTGCGGTCCACGAAGCGGGACAGCATACCGAAGGTAACCGGCAGCCCCCTGAAACGGTCCTGGCAGTTCTCATAGTGCTGTTCGGCCAGGATGGTGGTGGGAGCCAGGAAGGCCGCCTGCTTGCCGCCCATGACAGCCTTGAAGGCCGCACGCATGGCTATCTCTGTCTTGCCGTACCCCACATCACCGCAGACCAGGCGGTCCATGGGGCGCTCACTCTCCATATCATGCTTTACTTCTTCTATGCAGCTGAGCTGATCCGGCGTCTCCTCGTAGGGGAAGGCTGCCTCGAAGGAAGTCTGCCATTCCCCGTCCGGTGGAAAGGCAAAACCCCTGGCCATCTTTCGCCTGGAATAGATGCGGATAAGACGCTCAGCCAGGTCCTCCACGGACTTGCGGACCCTGTTCTTGCGGTTCTCCCAGGATTTTGACCCGAGCCTGTCCATGCGGGGCTCGTCGCCCTCGTTGCCTATGTAGCGCTGGACAAGGTTGGACTGCTCTATGGGTACGAAGACACTTTCTTCGTCGGCATATTCTATCTTCACATAGTCACGGTCATTGCCCATGACCTTCATGCGTTCTATGCCGGTGAAGCGGCCGATGCCGTAGTTTACATGGACAACGAAGTCTCCGGGATTCAGCTCCACGAAGGTATCTATTACCTTGGATCTGGCGCTTTTCAGCGACTTCGGTGCCCGCTTCCTGCGCCCGAATATTTCGCCTTCCTGGATGTATGCAAGCTTGACTGATGGTATGGCAAAGCCGGCAGACAGACCGGTGGAATGAACGTTGACCGCATCCACCTGGATCAGGGAAGCAATGCGTTCGGCCTGTATGCCGTTTTCTGCAAAGACATGGACCTCGTACTGGGCCTTGAGGAGGGAAGCCAGTTCCTCCCTGAAGTAGTTGATGTTGCCGAAGAACGACCGGGGTGGCTCCGAGCCAAAGGCCAGGCGATCTGCTGCCTCCGCCGCCTTCAGAGCCCAGCTGGACAACACCCGGGGGTGCTGGCTTGCCGCCGATTCGAAGTCTACCAGGATGGCTTCCGGCGGGGGCACAGGACCCTCTATGAGGGCCTTGCGGTACAGTCCGGCATACTCTCTGGCTATGGCTTCGCTCTGGCCAGCCAGCCGTTCCCGTTCAAGAAGCATCACCACAGCTTCGTCATCCAGGTAATCAAAAAGGCTGGACGGAGCGCCGAAGGCCAAGGGCAGCAGAAGCTCCTCCCCCCGGGCTTCACCATGTTCGGCAAGGTCTTCAAGAAGACCGGCCATGGCAAGATCGGCTCCCTCTGCGGGTGATTTCGGGCAGGCTGCAAGGGCCTGGCCGAGTCTGGCCACCAACTCGGGTGTCCAGACCAGCTCACGGGCCGGACGCAGGAGCACGGTCTTGGGCCTGTCCTTTTCCGAGGCCTGGGAGACGGGTTCAAAGAAGCGCAGTTCTTCAACCTCGTCGAACTCGAATACAATACGGACAGCCACCTCGTCGCCAGGCATATAGACATCCAGTACCTCGCCGCGGAGGGCAAACTCACCCGGCAGGCTGACCCTGGGTACCCTCAGGTAACCCCAGGCAGCAAGCCGATCGGCTATCGAAACCGCATCGATCGAATCACCTGCTGACACCCTGAAGAGTCCCTGCTCGAATATCTGCCGGGGTGGCACGGGTGTCATCACCGCACGCTGGCTTGCAACTATTACCCGTGGACCGTTATCATCCAGTATGGCCGCCAGGGCAGCAGCACGCTGGCCGAACATGGCAGACCTGGGTTCAACCGGACGATAGGCGGCAGTATGCCACCACGGAAAGCAGAGGGCTTGCACCCCTGCGGCCTGGCAGTCCGAACTGAAGGCTTCAGCCTCGCTGTCGCTGGGCACGACGACAAGGTAACGTTGCCCGGCAGAGCGTTTTGATGACGCACAGACCAGCATGGCAGCCAGAGGCAGTTCCAGTTCGGCGCAGTCTACCGGAAAATTCCCGGTTTCCAGGCGTTGGATAACCTCTACCATGGGTTTATGGGTGTTGAGACGGGAGAATGCAGCATCAATTCGTAAGGAGTTCATGCAAAACGTCCGAAAATAGAAGCAGGATAATGCCCGGTTCCTACTCTACACGAATGGGGTCGGGCGCACAAGGAGACGCATACGGTGTACGCCCGCAGGACGATATTGGCCGCCATCATCGCCGCGACGGTCTGTACTATGGCGACCGCCCAGGCCGAGCTGTCCATAGCGTTTTTTGATAAACGCATTTATGTTCCCGGAATGGAAATTCCGGTAAAGGTCAGCATCCGCAACGACACACCCCAGGCCTGGCGCTTCAAACTGGCAGACGAAAAGCGCCTTTCCGTAAGCTTCGATGTACGGACTCTGGGTAACCGCCCCCTGGAAGCAAGCGACTCATGGAAACGTGCCATGGCTGCCAGCAGCCCTGCCTTCTACCGTGAACTTGCCCTGCAACCCGGAGAGGAGTATTCCTTCGTTGAGGATCTCCGTAGTTTCGTCTCTGTACAGGAACCAGGAACCTATGTAGTCAGCTGCACCTTGTGGCCGGAACTGGGCAGTCTCAGTGGTTCCGCTCCATCCATCCGCTCCATCGCCCTGTATCTGTCAGTCCGCCCGGGAACGCCGCCCCCCGGTGCTACAGAGGTCTTCCGCTCCGGCACGGCAGAAATCCTGAGTGCCGAACGGATCAGCCCTGTCGAAGTTGTAGGCCGCACCATCAGGGCACGCCAGAAGAACCTCTGGAATGAATTCTTCCTGTACCTTGACCTGGAGAGGTTGCTGCGAAACAACCAGGACAAACAGCGGTCATACGATCGGGAATCGGATGATGGCCGTCGGAGGATGCTTGAAACATACAGGACCGACCTGATGCAGAGTGTCGTCGATGCCGACATCGTGGTAATTCCCAGCTCTTTCGAGATTACCGAAACCAGGTACGGACCGCTGTACGGCTTTGTTACCGTAATCCAGAAGTTTGCCTACGACGGGTTCAGCATGGTGAAGGAATATACCTACGAACTGGAACGGCAGGACGATATCTGGTATATAGTCTCCTATGTGGTGCGCAACAAGGGGACGGAATGAAAGCTCTGGTCGTAGTAGAAAACGATGATGTGGCAAAGCTGGTGGATTTCGTTACCCATCCTCTGGGAATCGACATCATCAGGTACAACGACCCACTGAAGGCCCTGGATAATCTCGAAGAAATAAAGCCGGATGCCATTATCATGAGTGCCCAGGACTTTCCCAGGCACTGGAAGTCGATAGTAGTAAATATCCGGGCAGCCCGACCAAAAGACGAGTGCGCGGTGATCCTGCTCAAGGGGGACTGGTTTCCTTTCGAGGAAGCTGCAAAAGCTGCCCATCTTGGCGTGAATGGTGTCGTCCGGGAGAATCTCACTGACAAGAACGAGCGCACCAGATTCCAGCAGATACTAAAACGGTACATGGAAATAGATGA
>JAVEXH010000194.1:0-5827 GCA_034004175.1 Spirochaetia bacterium | reverse complement strand
AGATCCTGGGCACAGATGCCAACCGGAGCCATGATGTTCTTCGGCGTGTCACAGGCGCCGCCGGTTACCGTGAAACCTGTGTCTATCACCGGCTTGCCAAGCCTGAAGGCTTCGGAGATGGACTTCAGGGTGCCTACATTGCTGACCACGCAACCGACATGCATGGGAAGGCCGCCTGACGGTACCTCCCGGCCGGTGATGGCGGTGATGAGCATCTTTTCGCCACCCTGGGGATACTTGGTCTTCAGCAGCTGTACGTGTATGTCCTTGCCGGAAGCCTTGTCTGCAATGGCCTTTTCAAGCAGGGGAACCAGATGGGCCTTGTTGTCTTCAAGACCGACAACGCCCTTTGAGGCTCCCACTATGTGCATGACTATGGCCAGGCCATCGATGACATCCGCCGGCGTCTCTTCCATTACCCTCTCGTCTATGGTCAGGTAGGGTTCACACTCTGCGGCGTTCACGATGACGAACTCGATGGGCTTGTCGGGTGGCGGAGCCAGCTTTACATGGGCAGGAAAGCCTGCGCCGCCCACACCGATGACTCCGGCCTCGCGTATACGGGCAAGGGCCTCGTCCTTGGGACAGGCAAAGGGATCAAGGACTGGCATGTACAGAGTGTCATCCGCAGTCTGCCCGGCATGTGCCTTGGGGGCGTCCTTCTCCGCATTGGCTGCTGCTGCATCAGCCGGCGGTTTTGGGGCCGGCTTCTCGATGAGTATGCACAGGCCATCGAGGTTGTTGGCCTGCATGCGCGGTTCTATCTTCTTGACCACCCCGCTGATGGATGCATGCACCGGTACGGTCATGCGGCCCTCGGCATCCGCTATCTTCTGGCCACGCTGTACGGTATCTCCTACCTTTACAAGGGGCTGGATGGGTGCGCCGAAATGCTGGTTGACCGGAATGACCACTTGGGTCCGGTCGCGCAGGTACTCGATGGCGCTATGGGCGCTGCGTTCCTTGCGCTCTGGCGGATGGGTTCCGCCCCTGAATGTTTTAGTCGCCATGGTCTATGCATGCTCCTTGTTCCGGACGGGAATACCCCCGCTCACCGGTATTGAGGTCATAAAATGGAAAGCTGTTGTTTCATACGCGATCGCGGATGGAAATTGGCATATGCCAATACGTGGTATAGGCCGCCGCGACCGTAAATAGGGCCTTATCGTAACGCGATGAAGAAAAACCGTCAACTGGATATATATAGGTAATAATCAATACTTATTGCACTATTCGTGTATTTCCAGAGCAAGTATCCGTTTTCTGATTCATCCTAAATCCATTTCTTCCGCTTGAAGTATACCAGCATGCCAATGACAACCAAGAGCATAAGTCCCCAGACAGCCGGGTAAGCCCAGGTCTGCTCGAGTTCCGGCATATACCTGAAGTTCATGCCATAGACCCCGGCTATGAAGGTAAGGGGTATGAAGATGGTGGATATGATGGTGAGGACCTTCATGACTTCGTTCATCCGGTTGGACACCGAAGCAAGGTAGACCTCCTGTATCCCGGAAACCGTCTCGCGGTAGTTTTCAAGTGCTTCGATGACCTGGACGCTGTTTTCCTGAAGATCACGCAGGTATGGCATGATACCGGCGTCAAAGAGCGCTGATTCTGAATGGAGCAGATCACTTACACTGTCACGGACAGGCCATACAATACGCCGCAACTTGTTGAGATCCGATTTGATGTCCTGGAGACCTGCCATGAAACCAGCTGGGACACGGGAGCTGATACTACTGGTCTCGAATTCTTCGATGCGGTCACCCAGGGCTTCAAGAAGCACAAAATAGTTGTCTACTATGACATCAAGTATGGCATATGCCAGGTACCCGGTGTTGAGCCGACGTATGCGGCCGGTACCCGTGCGAATACGCTCCCGTACCGGCCCGAAACAGTCACCGGGGGTTTCCTGGAAGGTAAGCACTGCATTGGGAGTAAGGATCAGAGCGACATGTTCATACTCTATCGTACCATCGGCCTTGTAGCTGAGCATCTTGGTAATGACCAGCAGGTAATGGCCAAAATCTTCTACTTTCGGTCGGTGTTTGGTGTTGAATATATCTTCGATCGACAAGGAATCAAGTCGGAAAACATTGCCGATACGTTTGACCAGTTCCTGATTTCCCAACCCGTTGATGTTTATCCAGTTTACCATGCCGTCTTCGAGCATGGAAAATATCTCTTCCTCGAATTCAGGAGCCACAAAGGTAGCATCATTCTCGTCATACTGTATGAGGGATATGACCGCCTCGGTAGGAGCCTTGTCACCTATGTACAGAGTAGATCCGGGGCTGCTTGTACCACCCCCTTCCGGTACGCTCCGGAAGAGTGGCTGAATGGGTTGTCTCTTTCCAGGCAGCCGCTTCGAACTCATGATGGACTGTCAGAATCCCCATTGGCAGCCGATTCAGCTTGAAGCCTGGCCAGGTAGGCATGGAGGATGGCCCTGTCGCCTTCATCCATACGCGAGAACGAAACACCGAAACGGCAGCCGTCTTCATGATCCCTCACGTCGACTACATAACCTTCGGATTCCACGGAATGCCACTTTCCGTTTTCCACAGGAAGGGAGAACGACAGCCAGACAGTAACCAGGGGATCTACGAAGTCATCGGAGATGAATCCGATTCCTCCTTTCGAAATATCAACGGCCTTGGCCTTGATATACTGTTCCCTGCCCATGTCATAGGCTATCATCTGCGCCATTTTGAATCGTTGCTCACGCCTTCTTTCGTTTTCCATGAATCAACTATAAACCCCGCCACGTAAACACGCCACAGGGTTTTTCATTTCTTCATGTTTTTAAGCAGATCCGCAAAAGGATTATAGCTGGTTCCCTCGTCTTCCTTGGTCAGCTCTGGTCTGTCGGACCGGTAGCCTCCGGCCCCCCGGGAGTCCTGCCTTGACGGGGGTGCTCCACGACTACCCTGCCCTCCTGCAGGCGCTCCACGGCTTCCCTGCCCGGCAGGGGCGTCGCCGGCTTTCCTTACGGTAACAACCCGCCTGGGTTCACCATGGTTTGCAGTCCGGCTGTTTCCCTGACTGCTTCCCGCAGATCCTGCCTGGGAGCCTTCCCGGCGCTCGCTTTTCAGAGAAAGACCGATGCGCTTGCGTACCGGATCCAGGGAAATGATGCGGAACTGCTTTACGTCTCCCACCTTGAGTACATCCATAGGATCCTCGATGAAGTGATCCGACATCTCGGAGACATGTATCAAGGCACTTTCCTTGATGCCGATATCCACAAAGGCACCGAAATCGACAACATTCTTGACCTTGCCGGTGACCATCATGCCTTCCTGCAGGTCAGAAAAGCTCATGAAACCCTGCTGGAGTATAGGTTTGGGATATTCCTCACGGGGGTCGCGGTTGGGCTTGCGCAGTTCCGTCACGATGTCGTCTATGGTCGAATCTCCTGCGGAATATTTTTCCTTCAGGGATTTCCGGAGATCTTTGCCAAGATCCGATCCGGAACGTATGACCGGGAGTATCTCCGATGCCAAGGCATAGTTCTCCGGGTGTACCCAGGTGTTGTCCAGGGGATTGGGACTCTCGGGTATCTTGAGGAAGCCCGCACACTGCTCGTAGCTCTTGTCACCCATGCCCGATACCTTGCGTAGCTGGTCACGGCCGGTGATGGTGCCGTTTTCGTCCCGGAACTTCACGATCTTCTTGGCAAGGGAAGCATTTATGCCCGATACATACCTTAGCAGGGAATGGCTGGCAGTATTGATGTTGACCCCTACCCTGTTCACCACCGATTCCACCACCTCGTCAACCGAATCGGACAGACGCTTCTGGTTCACATCGTGCTGGTACAGGCCTACACCGATGGACTTGGCGTCGATCTTCACCAGTTCCGCCAGCGGGTCCTGCAGCCGGCGGCCAATGGAAATAGCCCCCCGGATGGTAAGATCCAGCTCGGGAAACTCTTCCCGTGCCACGTCGCTGGCGGAGTACACCGAGGCACCGTCCTCATCCACGATGGTGTATTTCACATCCAGGGAGTTCTCGCTGATGACTTCGGCCACCAGCTTTGATACCTCCTGGCTACCCGTACCGTTGCCAACAGCTATCAGCTGCAGGGCGTAATCCTTCACCGCCCTGGCTATGGCCTTCTTGCCCTCATCAGGCTTGCTCTCCTGGAAGATCATGAAGTAGCCCAGATACTTGCCTGTTTCGTCCATGGCGGCACACTTGGTACCCGTCCGTATGCCGGGATCCACACCCAGCACCCTGGTACCCTTGAGGGGTGGTGACATGAGCAGGTTCTTCAGGTTCTCGCTGAACACCGATATGCCGTGGCCATCGGCGTTGTCGGACGCTTCGGAACGTATCTCGCGCAGCACCGCGGGGGACACGAGGCGGTACAGGGAATCAGCCACCGCCTCGGCATGGTACTCGTTGGCAATCTGGTAGCGGTCTTTCAGCCTGGCCACGGCTGTTTCCTCGTCAACTTCCAGGGTTGCTGCCAGCTCCCCTTCGCGTTCACCGCGGTTCACCGCAAGCACACGATGCGGCTTGAGGGAAGCAAGAGGCTCCTTGTAATCCCAGTACATTTGATAGGTGCTGGATTCCTTCTTCTTCTCGTCGCCCACACCCTTTACCACCAGAAAACCGGTATGCAGGAACAGTTTCTTTACCACTGCACGGTTCTCCGGATCCTGGGATACCCGCTCCGCGATTATATCCATGGCACCCTTTATGGCGTCTTCAGCAGTAGGTACCGACAGTTCGGGGTTTTCTGCATTCTCGGTCACAAATTCCGGAGCCTTGGCCCGAACCGCTTCGGCATCGGCTGTCAGCATGAGCTCGGCCAGGGGCTCAAGGCCTTTCTCGATGGCCAGCATGCCCCGGGTCTTCTTCTTGCGCTTGTACGGTGCATAGATGTCTTCTATCTCGGTAAGGGTGGAACACTTGCCTATGTTCCGGTACAGCTCTTCTGTAAGCTTGCCCTGGGCAAAGATGCCCTGTATGACCTCGATGCGCCTGGTTTCCAGATTTACATACGAAGTGTGCTTGTGGACCACATCCCGGACCTGAACCTCGTCCAGTTCGCCGGTGCGTTCCTTGCGGTAGCGGCTGATGAAGGGCACGGTACAGCCCTCGGCGGTCAGTTCAACCACCGCTGCCGCCTGGCTGACCCTGATGGTCAGGTCACTTGCAATGCGGTTCATGATTGCTGCGTTGTCCAGCTTCAGGCCGGCAATGAATTCTTCGTTCAGTTCCATGTGTGTGTTCCTCGATGCTGTCCGGGCAGGGGTTTTTTCAAGTAATCCAAGGGTTTCTTCAAACAATGCACGTGTGGCTTCATATCCTGCGCTGTAATTCCACCAGGAGTCCTTCAGGGCTGAAACCACCAAGGTAGGCAATCCTGCCGGCGATGCAGATGACCGGTTCCAGTTTGGCCATGGTCAGCAGTTTCTGCACATCCGGGTTCCTGGCAATGTTTTCGGGAGTGGATTCGTAGAAATTCACGCTGTACGTATTGCCAAGCCCGGCGGCTGCCAGCAAGACTTCGAATTCCCGTACAAGCTGTATGGTCTGCTTTTTTGGGCCCGGTTCGCAATCGCCGCAGGCATGGCCCTCACAGCCGGCACATATCTCGTCACTGGCCCGGCCGTACACATCAATGGGTATTGGTTCTGTCCTGGGTTCTGATTCTGTCATACTCATAGTGGAATCCTGACGATACGGATTTGGGGTATAAAAATCAAGCCGGAATCGTTCCTGTATGCCGGAATCCCCATTACTTGCCCTTTCTGCTGATTTCCTTGGCCAGGGATGACAGGATTTCCCGGAAACCCTGGTCCTCCACGGCATC
>JAVEXH010000193.1:0-5833 GCA_034004175.1 Spirochaetia bacterium | reverse complement strand
AATATCGCACCCCGGACCATGTCCTGTGAGAATGTGCCTATGCCAAGGAGGGTCATGATGTTGTTCATGAGTCCTATCACGAAGGCACCACCTATGACACCGATTATTGTGCCCCGCCCTCCGGCAAGGGTCATTCCGCCTATCACTATGGCAGTCACGGCCTTGAAATCATAACCGGCTCCGTTGTACCAGGCCCCGACCCGTGACAGGGAAGTTACCGTAAGACCGCCGATGGTAGCCGCGAAGGCTGCTATGACAAAGGCTGAACCTACAACCTGTTCTACGTTTATACCGGAGAATTTGGCAGCCTTCCGGGCCGAGCCGGTAAGCTTGAGCCTGGTTCCATAGGCCGTCCTGGTCATCACAAAGTGTCCGACGGCCACCATGATGATCATTACCACCACCGGCAATCCGAGTACATCAAAGAACCGGTAACGGAAGATGCCATCGAACAGCTTGAGGGTCAGGACGTTGTCGGTCTTCATATCCGGGTAGATCTGCTTGTTCACCCAGACGAAGCGTATGACACCCATGGTCACGTAATTCATGGCCAGGGTCCAGATGATGGGATTGGCCTTGAAGCGGCCTATCACCACAGCATTGATCACACCGATGAGCAGGCCGACAGCCACTGCTGCCAGCATGGCCGGGACAAATCCGTAGGCAAGGATTTCGACACTGACTATGCCGGTAAGGGCCATGGTGGTGGGTACCGACATGTCTGCAAAATGTCCTGAGTAGGTGACAAAAGCCATGCCGGCCGCCACGATGCCCAGAAGAGCCACAGCATCGATTATGTTCATGAAGTTCTGGGTAGACAGGAAGTTGTTTATTATTCCCGCACTCTGCAGGATAGCTCCTGCCAGAATGAAGAGAACAGCTATACCGTAGATGCCAGCCTGGTTCACCAAACCGCCAAGACGGTTGGAAGCAGTACTGCGCAGATCCTTGGCATCAGCCATTTTGATGTCCGGTGTTTCCATGGTTATGCGGTCTCCTCGCCATTGGCCGCGAGGAGCAGGGCTTCCTCACTGCATTGCTCATAGGGCATCTCCCTGGTGAACCGTCCCTTGTGCATGATCATGACCCTGTCCGATAGACCCACCAGTTCCGGTAGATCCGAGCTGATCAGAATGACCGTGTTGCCGGCGTCTGCCAGGCGTTCGACGGCCTCGTGTATGATCATCTTGGCGCCTATGTCCACACCACGGGTTGGCTCGTCCAGTATGAGTACCTTCGGCTCTCCTGCCATCCATTTGGCCAGAAGCACCTTCTGCTGATTACCGCCGGACAGGTTGCCTACCGTTCGGGATGGATCAGCCGGGTACACCGACAATTCCTTTATCAGTTTGTCCATGATGCCGGCTCCGGATTTTTTGTTGTACACAAAACCCTTGCAGAGGCGCTTGGTGATTGTTGACAGGATGTTGTCTTCAGCTGAAAGCCTGATGGCCAGTCCTTCAGTTTTTCGGTCTTCAGTCAGATAGGCTACGCCCTTGGCCAGATGATAGGCCATGCCCTTGCCTTGCAGCTTCTCGCCATCCAGAACCATTTCGCCTGCATCCGCCGGGTCCAGCCCGACCAGCACCCTGGCCAGTTCAGAGCGCCCGGCCCCGGACAGGCCGCAGATGCCCAGGATCTCACCCTTGCGGGCATCGAAGTCAACACCGTGAAAGAAACCCCATCGTGACAGGTTCCGGACGCTGTATCTGACCTCGCCGATCATGCGCTCATGGCGCTTGTAGAATTCCTTCACCGACCGGCCTACCATCATTTGTACAATTTCTTCACGCCGGACTTCCGACACGTTTTTGGTGGCAACCTTCTTGCCGTCACGCATGACCGTGACCCGGTCTGCCACCCTGAAGATTTCAGGCAGGTGATGGGAAATGTACACAATAGCCAGACCGCGTTTCTTGAGGGTATCGATGATGGTAAACAGCCGCTCCACTTCCTCCCGGGAAAGGGCACTGGTAGGCTCGTCCATCACCAGGATGCAGGGGTTGGTACCAAGCACCTTGGCAATCTCCACCAACTGGGCTTCGTGCTGGCTTATGTCTTCTATGGGAAGATCAGGATCCAGAGCCAGCCCTACGTTGGCCATCAGGCGCTTGGCGTTGGCATGCATGGCCGCCTTGTCGATGAAAGGACCTTTCTTGGGCAGATGGCCTGCAAGTATGTTCTCGGCAATGCTGATGGGCTTTGCCAGGGACAGTTCCTGGTAGATCATGCCTATGCCATATTTCCTGGCAATGGAAGGCGAATGAAGGGCTACTTCCCTGTCATTGATGAAGACCTGGCCCGTATAATCGTTGAAGGAGCCAGCCAGCATCTTCATAAGTGTGGACTTGCCGGCGCCGTTCTCGCCGACCAGGGCATGAACCTCTCCGGCATAGACTTCGAAGTCTACCGAATCCACTGCTATGGTGCCAGGGAACCGCTTCCCCACCTGCCGCATTTCCAGTGCCAGACCCAGACGATCCTGAATCATGTACGCCTCCTGAACACAAACAGATAGTCTGGAATCATCATGGTATTGCCTGTTGATTTCCCTTTATTTCCCATTGAATTCCCTTATCGCATCGAACATGGCCACCACATTGGCCGGTGGCACGTCGGGCAGGATGTTATGCACGGTGTTGAATACAAAGCCGCCCCCGGGGGCAAAGATCTCCAGGCGCTCGAGCACCTGTTTGCGCACATCCGCAGGAGTGCCGTTATTGAGAGTGATCCGGGTATCCACACCGCCACCCCAGAACGTGACATCCTTGCCGAAGTCCTTCTTGAGCCTGTCGGGTTCCATGCCCCGGGCATTGGTCTGTACGGGATTGAGGATCTCGAAGCCCGCTTCGATCAGATCGGGTATAACCAGGTCGATGGAGCCGCATGAATGCAGGAAGGTGTGCATGGATGAATTGGCATGCACATAGTCGCACAGCTTCTGGTGTCTGGGCTTGAACAGGCTGCGGTACAGATCAGGCTGCATGAAGGGCCCCTGGTCGGTGCCAAGGTCATCGCCGAAGCGGATTACATCGGCCACATCGCCCACAGCCGCACACACCTTCTCCAGCGTTGCCAAATGGCGCTCCATGAGGGCGTCCAGCAGGGCTTCCACCTTCTCGGGCTCCAGGAGCAGGTCCATCAGGAAGTTGTCTATCCGGCGCAGGAAAGTGCCCCACTCGAAGAGGTTGCAGCCCACCACCACCATGATGGCACGGTCGCTGGTGCGGCGCAACTCAAGGGCATTGGCCCTCAGACGCTCCCAGAATCCCGGCTTGCCCGCATTGTCCCAGGGAGAATGGACCAAGGCAGACCAGAGCACCTTGCCCATGGCCTCGTCCAGCCCCGAGAAATCCGCCGGCCACTCGTCTACCCAGGGGAAGCAGGTCTCATCATAGAAGGCTGCACTTACCGGCTGACGGGCTATCACCGTGCCATCCGCATGCCTGGCCAGCCAGGAGCCGTCGGCATCCTGCTCGGGCCTGAACCAGGTGGGGTACTTGGCCCGGTCGCCGGAAGCCAGGGTTATGTCGTACCAGTCCGAGGGCTCGGTATTGAAGGTTCGCCCCACATCCACCACATCGATCCCGAAACGGTCCAGAGCCCAGTCTTCCGGCTGGGCCAGTTGCTGAACCACGTCATAGACCAGGGTTGCCCCTTCGGTGTGACCAAGGTGCTTGCGCAGGCGTTCGTAGGCCGTTGCGGAAATTCCCGAACTCGGGTTTGACCCCAGGTCAACCGGAACAGCATCGGGAGTCTGATGCTTGATGGCCGCAAGGACCCGTTCTCTGGATGTCACATACAACTCCTTGAGGTCTGCAGTTCCCTATGACAGCTCGGGGATATCGTAGGACCCCAGGTTCAAAGGGTAATTCCCATGCTTGCGTACCAGGTTGAGCACGAACTCGTAGCGTTCGGCCGACACATTGGATGGAACCGAGTGGTCGCTCTGGACTATGTAGCCCCCGCCCTTTGCCGCGTTCAGCTTGCGCCTGACCTGGGCTTCCAGATCAGGCAGACTGTCGTTGGCCCAGGCCAGGGCATCTATGTTGCCGCAGAAACCCATGCGGTGGCCGTACTGCTTGCGGATATCCACTACATCAAGGCCGGATTTGGCTTCCAGCGGATTGTAGGCATCCAGGCCGATCTCTATGAAGTCTTCATATATGGATGAGGCATTGCCGCAACCATGATAAATCACCGGTATGCCGGCATCGTGGCAGACTCGGATCTGCTCCCTGACGATGGGCTTGAAGTACTCCCGCCAGTAGCTGGGAGAGAAAAGCATCCCATTGACGTAGGCTACATCGCCCCAGATGACCATACCGTCAAGCAGGCCATCGGCTGCCTTTATCTGGGCCTTGGTCATCTCCACCACAAAATTGCCCAGCCGCTCTATGAAACTGCCGAGTTCGTCCGGATACAGACCCATCCACATGAAGGTATTCTCCGAGCCTATGATGCGCCACAGGGCCTCATGACCTTCGAGTATGGAACCATAGACGGGAAAGTCGGGATGGATCGACTTTACGGTATCTATCCAGGGAGGACTGTTGCGGCTGATCACATCTCCTATGCCCGCTATCTGGTTGTCCCCACCGCTGAAATAACGTCGGTCATCCCAGGGATCATCAAACTGGAAAGCCAGCATCTTCTCTACCGTATCGGTCTCGAAATGCTCGAAGTACGGCATCTGCACACCTTCACGGCGGCGGATCACCGCTTCGAAACCGGTCTTCAGGATGGTGTCGTGGTCCTCTTCCTTTATGACCTCGAACTGCTTGATGTGCGGATCCATGTTGGGCACGGTGCAGATCCAGTCCAGGTCGTAATACCTGTAGATATCGGCATCCGCGGGAAGACCAAGTTCCTCTTTCCAGCGGTTCAGGAAGGAAGTCCAGAAGAAGTCGCTGATCGGTACCTTGTCCGCTTCCTCATGTCTGAGGGTCTTGTTCATCCTCTCCAGCTTGAGGAGGCAGGAATCAGATCGTTTCATAGCTGCCATGGTACTGCCTCCTAATCAAGATGGAAAACTTCTTCCATGTTGGCCCACCATTCGCCAGGGGCCCTGGTTTCGATCGGATCCTGCATGGGTTTCATGATATCCCACCATTTCTGGGTCAGGGGATCATCGGCCATTTTCTTCATGTCGCCGTCAAAATCGGTGCCGACATATTCCATGTAGGCAAACAGGAGACCGTCTTTCTGGAAAATGGAATAGTTGCGGATATTGCATTCCGTGATCTTGGCCAGTATCCCCGGCCAGACTTCGGCGTGGTACTTCTTGTATTCATCGAGCTTTCCGCTTTTTACACGGATGATCTGTCCGTAGCGAACCATACGAACCTCCTCTGCTGTATCCGGCCACTCTAGCACAGATTCACCAGCTGTCAACAAATTTCATTGAATATTTTCACCATCATTCTGAATCTCACGGATCAAGGGACCTGAAAGCAGACCTTATGGAAAACCATGAATATGGCTTTTGCTTTCTTCCAGTTACCTGGATCCACACACAATTCAGGAACCAATCACTGACTCACTATTTATTTTATTCTGGTAAATGTATTTACATGAATTCGACAAACAAATCCCAGAACCGTAACTATTTGTGAAAAGACGAAAGCTCATCGGCTATCGTGAATCACAGCTTGTTCAATCAGCATTTTATGATCCGAGCCAGCACAAGTTGGTAAATTATTTTACCAACTACCATCGAATTTTTCCGTAATCAAGAAATTCTACATCCCTTCAGCGCCTGGTGCATGATTTTTATGGTTGTTGCAGATTGCAAGCTGACCATACAATACCCGCACGTACAGTTCGGAGGTAT
>JAVEXH010000192.1:0-5872 GCA_034004175.1 Spirochaetia bacterium | reverse complement strand
GGTTTTCGGCGAAGCCATGCTGACCCTGGCCGGGGAAGATGAGCGCGTGGTTGCTGTAACCGCTGCTATGGCAAAGGGAACCGGATTGTCGGCCTTCCAGGCCAGGTATCCGGGCAGGTTTTTCGACGTAGGCATTGCCGAGGAACATGCAGTGACCTTGGCAGCAGGTATGGCGGCCGGTGGTTTGAGGCCAGTGGTAGCCATCTATTCCACCTTCATGCAGAGGGTCTTTGACCAGGTGCATCATGATGTAGCGCTGTGCGGTCATCCAGTGGTATTTGCTGTTGACCGGGCCGGTGCGGTACCCGAGGATGGGGAGACCCACCAGGGCATCTACGACATCCAGGCCTACAGGGCTGTGCCGGGTCTGGCCATGCTGACTCCGGCCGGAGCAAGTGAACTGGTGGCAGCCCTGCGCTGGGCTTTGTTACGTAATGGACCGACCATGATACGTTTCCCCAAAGCGGAGTGCCCCCCTGAGCCGGATGAAATGCATGCGGCTCTTGTGGAGGGGCAGGGTGTCCTGATAAAGGCTTCCGCAGGCAGTGCAGCCAGCATCCTGTTCATAGTTTCGGGGGCCATGGTTGACCAGGCCATCCAGGCGGCCGGGCTGGCAGCCAATGACGGCCTTGCAGCCGATGTGTACCACCTCCGCTTCCTCAAGCCAGTAGACCATGGTTTCATTCAGGCTCTGGCCGGCCGGTACAAGGCCGTGGTGCTGGCCGAAGAAGGGGTGCTGACCGGCAGTGTGGCAGCCGAACTGGCGGGTTGCATCTGCACCAGTAATCCCGGACTGCCGGTGAAGGCCCTCGGTTTTGATGAGCGCCCTCTGGGGCACATGGGCCGGGCAGCCCTGCTCGGAACTGCCAACCTGGATGCCCAGGGTCTGTACCGTGCGTTGAAGGAGCTCCTGGGATGAGTGATGGGCAGGTGGCTGGCGGGACTGGTGGGTTCGGAGCCGGGACCCCTGGTGGAGCCACAACCAGGATTCCCCTGCCCAGGGGCCGCTTTCTGGAGCTTGGCGGGCCAGCAGTGGTGATGGGTATACTCAATGCGACGCCGGACTCCTTCTATGAGGGTAGCAGGCGCCAGGTGCTTGAGGACGCTGTTGAAGCGGCCGCCGCTATGATCCAGGGCGGAGCAGGTATCCTGGACGTTGGCGGTGAGAGTACCAGGCCAGGGGCTGCCTATGTAGGCCTGGAAGAAGAGCTGGAAAGGGTTGTCCCGGTTGTGGAGGCTATACGGCGGCGTTGGGATATCCCGGTGTCGGTGGATACGCGGAAGGCGGGGGTGGCAAGGGCAGCGGTGCAGGCCGGTGCCGATATGATAAATGATGTATCTGCTCTGGAAGACGATCCCGGGATGGCAGCTTTCTGCGCCGGTGCAGGGCTTCCGGTGGTACTGATGCACAAGAAGGGTATACCGGCCACCATGCAGGATCGTCCGTACTACGACGACTGCCCGGCGGAGGTCTGTGCTTTCCTCCTTGCTGCTGCTGACAGGGCTGTGGCAGCCGGCATACGCCGTGAACTGATCATCCTTGACCCGGGAATAGGCTTCGGCAAACGGTACGAGGACAATATCGCGGTACTGATCCGGCTTGATGAATTGGTCGCTTGCGGCTATCCTGTTCTTGTCGGCCTGTCGCGCAAGGCCTTTGTCGGAGCCATAACCGGTCATCCTGCGGAAGGGCGGCTGGCTGGCAGTCTGGGAGCGGCCTGTGCTGCCAGAATCAAGGGTGCGTGCATGTTCAGGGTTCATGATGTAGAAGAAACCAGGGATGCCTTGGCGGCCATGGATGCCATCGTGGGCCTTCATCTCTGACCTGCAGGTTTGAAGAGAAAGGCGGATGGGTAATCCATGGGCATCGGCATGATAATGGACGCCTTCAACCGCTGGATCAGGCCAGTGCTAGACATCCTGATACTGGCGTACCTCATCTACAGCACGTACAAGATCCTCATAAAGACCCAGGCCATCCAGTTGGCCAGGGGAGCGGTATTGCTGGTGATCGTGTATGCCATAGCCTTTTTCCTGAATCTGGCTACCCTTTCATGGGTTCTGAATATGCTTGCTCCTGGTATAGTGATAGCCATGGCCATCATCTTTCAGCCGGAACTGCGCAAGATCTTCATAAAACTTGGCCAGGGTGGGTTCTTCAGGAAGGGAACCGGACCTCGGTCCACCCAACTGGATGCCATCATCCATGCTGCGGAGATCCTGGCCGAAAAGCGCCGCGGCGCATTGATAGTCTTCGGTCGGGTGGTCTCCCTGGACGAGTTCATAGAGCATGCAACGAAGATTGATGGAGAGGTGAGTTCAGCCCTCCTGTTGTCGGTTTTCGAGTTTGATACTCCCCTCCACGATGGTGCTGTGATCATCAGGGATGGCCGCATTGCCGCCGCAGGCTGTTTCCTTCCGCTATCGGAACAACAGGATATAAAGCGCAGCTTCGGAACACGACACCGGGCTGCACTGGGCATTACCGAGGCCTCCGATGCGGTGGTGCTTGTTGTATCGGAAGAAACCGGCGCCATCTCACTTGCCTACGATGCCAGGTTGTATTACAACCTGGGGCTTGCGGTACTACGCAAGCGGCTGGGTCAGCTGCTTGAATTCTCGGGGGAACTGTCTGCCGAGGAAGTGGCATATGATGACTAGGCTCCATCTCGATAGAGTGCTCGAGAACTGGCCGGCAAAGATACTCTCCCTTGCCGCGGCGGTGACACTGTTCTTTACCTATCAACTCAACCGACTCGAGGAGCGCCCGCTCTCCGTTCCCCTCAGAATCATAACCAATGATGAGTATGTTCCGGCCAGCCAGTATCCCAGGACGGTACGTCTGGTCATCAGGGGTGACCCCAATGCCATATTCGCGGTTCTTGAGGGAGACCTCGAGGCTATTCTTGACCTGACTCCTTTTACGGAACCAGGTGTCCAGCGGGTTCCCGTTTCCATAGAGAAGCGGGGCAGTGCCCTGGGGATAGATCCGCTGGAGTTCCGGATAGAACCAGCCGAGGTAGCCTTGACCATCGAGCAGCGGGCTGTGAGGGAGCTCCAGATTGTGCCTAGTTTCAGAGGTTTTCTGGAGCCGGGCTATGAGCTGACTGGTTTCAAGGTTTCACCGCCACGCATAGAGGTCATGGGGCCGGCCAGCTTGCTGGCCAGCCTTGAGGATGTGACCACCGAACCCATCGAGCTGACCGGTCGATCCGAGGGTTTTGAGCTACGCACCAGGGTCACGGAAAAGGATCCGCTGGTCTCATATCTTTCTTCCGATGTTGTGGAGTTCAGCGCCGAGGTGCGTCGGGCCATTGTTTTCAAGACCTTCCAGGATATTCCCGTCGAGGCTATGAACCTTGATTCCGGTCTGATTGTCAGGGGTTCCTTGCCCGTGGGTTCTGTCCGGGTTTCAGCATCCAGGACGGAATTGGAGGATTTCATTCCTTCCGCGGGAGTCCTTCAGGTGGATCTGGCTGAAATAGACAAGCCTGGCACGTATACCCTCGCCGTGGTGCCCCGTTTTCCGGCTGGTTTCCAGGTTGAATCCTGGCTGCCCATGGTGGTAGCCATCGAGGTGGCAGCAGCTCCGGGCTCGGAGGGGCAACCATGATCATAGGAATCGGCGTGGATGTAGTGCATGTCCGCCGTATAGAACACTGGATTGGCATCCCTGGTCTACCTGAGCGGTTTTTTCATCCTGACGAACTGGCTTCGGCCATATCGCGGGGATCCAGTACAGCTCTTTCATTGGCAGCCCGTTTTGCGGCCAAGGAAGCCTTCGGCAAGGCTCTTGGTACCGGGCTCAGGGGTATACGGCTGGTGGATATACGGGTAATCAACAATCACAACGGGAAGCCAGACATGGAACTGTATGGCAGTGCCAGGAAACGCTTCGAGGAATCAGGTGCCAGCCGTATATTCATTTCTCTGACCCATGAACGGGACAATGCCATAGCCATGGTAGTGATGGAGGCCTGAGGTGCTGCATGTGTTGCCATCCAAGAAACCTGAAAAAGAGCGGAAGATCACTTTTTTTACCAAGGAAGCCATACGTTGTCCCGTTTGCGATGCCTCCTTCCACCGGGAGGAATTGTTCTCGGGCAGGGTCAATGCAGACGAAATGACCGACGAGCTGCACAGGACCTACACACCTCTGCATGCGTTCGGCGATGTGTTTCCTTTGATCTATGAGGTGGATGTCTGTCCTTCATGTTTCTATGCCGCCTTCAGACCCGATTTTCTTCCGGGAGGTACAAAGGCAGCTGAGGTATTAAGAGCCCGTATCGACAAGCGCATCGAGGATGTGCAGCAAGCCTTCTCTCCTCTTGACTATCAGACCCCGCGGGGTTTACTCGAAGGTGCTGCAAGCTATTTTCTGGCAATTTCGTGCTACGAGCATTTTACCAAGGAATTTTCACCCACAATAAAATGTGCCATCTCTGCCGTCCGGGCTGCCTGGTTGTGCAATGATCTGCATGCCAAGGCTCCCAGTGAGAACTGGGACTATCTTGCAGGCTTGTTTTACCGTAAAGCCAGATTTTATTATCGTCATGCCCTGGAGCTGGAGGCTAATGGGGAGGAGCCCTATTCCACGGTTCGCAACCTCGGTCCTGATACAGACAAGAATTTTGGCCATGAGGGCGTTTTGTTCATGTCCTCGGTCCTGGAGCTGAAATATGGGCCCAAAGAAGACCCCGAGGCCAGGCGCCGGAACCTGAAGCAGGCCAAAACCGCGGTAGCCAGGATGTTCGGCTTCGGCAAGAAAAACAAGGCCAAACCAGGACCCCTGCTTGAAAAATCCAGGAATCTGTACGACCGGCTCAAAACAGAACTGCAGGAAGGCGACGACGACGATGAGTGAGAGGGTCATCAAGCTGACCCTGGCCTACGATGGTACCGATTTTGCGGGATGGCAACGACAGAAAGACTGCCGTACCGTGCAGGAGGAACTGGAGAAGGCCCTGGGCAAGATGCATGGCCATGCTGTGGCGGTAATGGGTGCCGGTAGAACCGACTCGGGGGTTCATGCAGCCGGCCAGGTGGCACACTTCGTCACTGATATCCGCAGCATTCCTGCCTGCCGGTTTGAACTGGCCCTGAACAAGTTGATGCCCCAGGATGTGCGTGTGGTTGCCTCGGAAGAAGCAGACCAGGATTTTCACGCCCGGTATGATGCCAGGCTTCGCCATTACAAATATTTCATGTATGCCTCCGGACCCTCCCTGCCCCACAGGGACCGTTACGCCTGGCATCTGCAGAAGTGGCCCGATATCGGACGGCTGAACCGCATGGCAGCCTGCCTCCATGGTGAAATCGACTGTACTGCCTTTGCTGCCGCAAAGGATCCAAGCGAGAACCGCTTCCGGTATCTGCACTACGCGGCCTTCCACGCAGAAGGGGATCTACTGGTTTTCGAGATAGCAGCCAACGCCTTCCTGTGGCGCATGGTCAGGTCCATCGTGGGCACTCTGGTCGGGCTGGACCGGGATGGTGCTCCGGAATCGGCCATGCAAGGCATTCTGGAGTCCCGGGACAGGGAACGTGTAGGTGTAACCGCTCCATCACGGGGGCTGTTTCTCTGGAATGTGGAATATTATGCCAGGCCAACCAGGCAAGGCCGGCGTTTGATGCATCCTGGCACAGCCGACAATGCAGACACAGTTTTCTCAGGTGGTGCAACCGGCACAGGCCAGCCCGACAGGCTGGTTCCTGGTCTGGGTTGGATCCGGGAAGATGCCTGAAGGAGTTTTTCATGGTCAAGCGTACAATGAAGATGGCGACTGGTATTCTCTTGCTGGGTTTCCTTGGTGTTTCATGTTCTGATCGATCGGAAGCACACACGGAAGCTTTGTACGGGATCAGAGAACAA
>JAVEXH010000191.1:0-5879 GCA_034004175.1 Spirochaetia bacterium | reverse complement strand
ACCAGGGCCACGTAATTGATGCCGTTCATCAGTTGGTAGCTGCCGAAGGTAAAGCGTTTGACATTGGTGAATGGGTCAAGACCTACTGTGGCCAGCATCAATCCGATGGTAATGCCTATGAAACCCCTCAGCATGGATGTCCCTGCCACCGCCACAATGGTGCACAAGCCGAACAGGGCCAGCAAGGCGTATTCCTGTGGCCCGAAGTCAAGGGCAAAGCCAGCCAACCAGGGCGCAATTACTATCAGGCAGATTACCCCGAAGATGCCACCCAGGGTAGAAGCAACAGTCGAGAGCATGATGGCGCGGCCAGCTTCCCCCCGCTTTGCCATAGGGTAACCGTCCAGGGCTGTCATCACGGCCGGAGGGGCTCCTGGTATGTTGATGAGTATGGCGGAGAACGAGCCTCCGTAGATTGCTCCCGTATAGGTGCCAAGCAGGAAGAGCAAACCGTTGAGGGGTGGCATGTAAAATGAAATGGGTAGCAATATTGCCAGTCCCATGGTTGCCGAGAGACCTGGCAAGGCACCAAAAATCGTGCCCAATACCGTGCCGCCCAGGATGAGGGCCAGGATCTGCGGATTCAACACCGACATCAGGCCAGCAAATAGTTCCGTCATAGTTATCCTACCTTGAGAGCAGTTTATCCGATAAGGCCACGGGGCAAGGGTATGCGCAGCAGAAGGATGAAGAGTGCGTACAGTACTGCAGTAGTCAGAACCGATATCACCAGCAACCGGATTGCCCGTTTTTCACCCAGCAGGAATTGAACTACCGCCGTGAACAGGAACGAAACAATGACGAATCCCAGGAAATCCAGTGAAAGGGTCACCAGCACCAGGATGCCTACCAAGGCTATGGCCCGGAGGACATTGTGTTGTTTTGCGGTCCCGGGGAAAATGGGGGCGGGCTTGGATTTCCCGCCCTCCATGATCAGCAGCACAGCCAGCAACACCGAAATCCAGCCCAGGATGTTTGGAAATACCTCTGGTCCGAGTGACCTGAACCTCTGCGAAGTGTCCGGAAACCGTGAGACCGCGAAGAGGTAGGGCAGCGTTACCCCGAGCAGCAAGGTACCTGCCAAAGTGGCCTTGTTGCGCAGGGGGCTGAAATTCCGGATGTCCATTACAGCTCTGCCTTTACGTCATCTTCGCTGACACCGTGTTCCGGATCCTTGCGTTTCTCGTCACACAGTTGCAGTCGCCAGCCGTCGGGGTCCCTGAGACGGGCGTTTGCCCGGCCGGTATGACGGTTGCGGTATGGATCCTTGTCAAACTTGATGCCCTTGCCTTTAAGCTCGTCAACGGTCTGCATGACATCGTCGGCACGGAAGGCTATGTGGTTCACGCCGATGTTTTCCTCATCTATCACCGTGTGCATCTCGATGATGGGCTGGTTGGGCCCTGGCAGTTGGAGTTCTGCCGAGCCGCCATGATGGTCTGTCCAGGTAAGCACGTTGAAGCCCAGCTTCTTGTAAAACTCCACGTGCTCCTTGACGTCTTTGACTATGATCTCGATATGGTCTATCTGGGTGATCATTGTGCGCGCCCCACTGGTTCTACGTACTGACCGATGGATTTGAGGATCTCGGAAAAATCCTTGTCCTGCTGGATAAGGAACTCCCGGGATTTCTTGTAGTCCCAGTCAAGAGGAGTGGATCCAGACTCGTTCATGAACTTCACGTAGGTCTCTGAATTGGCAGCCTTGCGGAAGGCCTCGTACAGGATGTCCACAATTTCCTGGGGAGTGTCCTTGGGAGCGATGATCTGGCGGAGGTTTCCTATGGACGCGTCGTATCCCTGCTCCTTGTAGGTGGGAATATCGGGGAATGCAGGTACGCGCTGGTCTGCCATTACACCCAGTGACCGGATCTTGCCGCCTTCATACAGGGCTTTTGCGGTAACTGGAGCCGCCTGGGCTGCATCGACATGACCACCGGCTACCAGGGTAGGCCCTGCGGATTCACCGCCGGCCTGGCTGGCTATGCGGAAGCGGACGCCAGCAACCTGTTCCAGCATGATGGTACCGAAGCGGGTGATTGAAGCCGGGTTTGAAGAAGCGATGGTGATTGATTCAGGGTTGGCCTTGAGGTCCTTGATAAGGTCATCAAGGGTCTGCCAGGGTGCATCCTGCTTCACCCAGATGGCACCGGGGTCGTCATTCATTGTCATGATCGGTACAAAGGCTTCGTGTCCGAAGTTCAGGTTGCCGGCAAAGACATGGGTGGAGATCGTTCCCGTGGTGTTGCCTATGGTGTAGCCATCAGGCTTGGCATTGGCAATTTCCGTGTAGGAGCGGGTACCGGAACCGCCGGGCATGTTCACGATGGTGATGGGTTGACCCAGGAATTTTTCGGCCTCCGCGCAAAGTATGCGGCTTACGATGTCCGAGCCGCCGCCGGCATCCCAGCCAACAATGAAGGTTACCGGTCTGGTCGGGAAATCGATTTTTCCAGTCGTGGCCGTTTCCTGCTCGGGTGCACCGGTGGCAAATACGTTGGCTGTGAAGCCCATGATCAAGGCCAGCACCAGCAGAGCCATTGAATACCTGCGGAGATTCATTCCGAAAACTTGCATCTGTTCCTCCTTGAGAAACGTGTTCCGGCCATATGATTCATGACAGTTCAGCACTGAAAATATGCTTGCTATCATATACGACCGGTTTGATTGCGTCAGGATATATCATATATCCTATAGCAATTTTAGCATAGATTAAGAAATGTGCAAGCATTAATTTGGCTTTGTCCATTGCCAGGGTTTCATGATCGTTCTGCTTGATGGATGCTTGCCTCCAGCGGGAAGTTCTGCTTACATTACCCATCTGTTGATCAATATATGTAGTCACAGAAGGTAGGTGCCCGGAAATGATAAGCCGCGATCTTGAAAAGGCCAGAAACGCATACAAGCAGAAGGATCAGAGTGCAAGTGCCCAAGCGCACCAGCAGAATGCTCCCGAAAAGCACCAGAACGAGCAGGGGCAGTACCTGAAATCCCTGGTTTACGGTGGACTTGATGGCATCATAACTACATTTGCCGTCGTGGCGGGAGTTGCCGGTGCATCCCTCTCTGCTGGCATAGTACTCATCCTGGGCTTTGCCAATCTCATCGGCGATGGTCTTTCCATGGCCATCGGCGACTATCTGTCCACCAAAGCCGAAAACGACTACAACCGTGCCGAGCGTGAACGTGAAGCCTGGGAGGTACGGAACTATCCCGAAGGTGAAAAAAAAGAATTGGTCGAGATTTACATGGACCGTGGCATGGCTCCTGAGGATGCCCGGACCGTTACCGACATCATTGCGAAGAATGAGGATGCCTGGATAAACATCATGATGGTGGAGGAGTTGGGTATCGTGGAAGACAACTCCTCCCCCCTGAAGAATGCCTTGGTAACCTTTGCCTCATTTTCCCTGTTCGGCTTCATTCCCCTTGCAGCCTTTGTAGTCTCCCGGGTATTTACCTTGCCACCATCCTTGAATTTTCCATTGGCAACCCTGCTGACAGGGGCCACACTTTTCTCGCTCGGGGCACTCAAGACGCGGTTCACCAGCCAGAACTGGTTTGCAGGTGGCTTGGAAATGCTCTTTGTAGGTGGTCTTGCATCCGGTGCTGCCTATGTGATCGGTCTGGCTCTCGGTAGCTTGGCCTGAGACAGATTTTGTCTGAGGCAATGCCGAAGGTTTCTGGCACCCGGGAAGCATAATAGATAGTCCTGTTTCTATAAAACTATATCTTATATGCTTGCCCGTCATCACTGCTCCCTGCTATACTCCCGGCGCGCCACCATCAGGCCGGAACTGCGGTTCCGGATATCTGCAGGCGACACCAACCCAGCCTCGAGGCTCGCTGTGGAAGGACCACAGGGGGTACAGGGCAGTCCCTCCGCGCCACGGAGGGCAAGGAGCACTACATGGCAGCAGCAGAACAGACTTCGTCCGAGAGCACTCGTCGGGAAGTAACTATGGACAAGATCACGTCCCTCGCCAAGAGACGCGGCTTTGTCTTCCAGTCATCGGAGATCTACGGCGGACAATCGGGAGCCTGGGACTATGGCCCCCTTGGCATAGAACTGAAGAACCGCATCCAGCGCTTCTGGTGGAAAGAGATGACCCAGCTCCATGATGATATCGTAGGCCTCGATGCCGCAATCCTCATGCACCCCCGCACCTGGGAAGCCTCCGGCCATGTGGAGAACTTTACCGACCCCCTTGTGGACTGCAAGAAGTGCAAGAACCGCTTCCGGGCCGACCAGATAGACCAGGACAAACTGGCCAAAAAAATCTGTCCCGAGTGTGGCGGTGAGCTGACCGAGACCCGCAAATTCAACCTGATGTTCAAAACCCACATTGGAGCCGTGGATGATGGCTCAGGTCTCATCTATCTACGCCCCGAGACAGCCCAGGGCATCTACGTAAACTACAAGAATATTGTCCAGTCAAACCGCATGAAGATACCCTTCGGCATAGCCCAGGTGGGCAAGGCCTTCCGCAACGAGATAGTCACCAAAAACTTCATCTTCCGCACCTGCGAGTTTGAGCAGATGGAGATGCAGTACTTCGTCAAGCCCGGAGAGGATGTCAAGTTCTTCGAATACTGGAAGGAACAGCGTTGGGCCTACTTCCAGAAACTCGGCGTACGTATGGACAAACTTCGCTGGCATCAGCATGGCCCGGACGAGCTGGCCCATTACGCAAAGGACGCGTACGATATCGAGTACGAGTTCCCCATGGGCTTCCGTGAACTGGAAGGTGTACACAACCGTACCGACTTCGATCTCAAGCGTCATCAGGAGTATTCTGGCAAAGACCTGCAGTACATAGACCAGGACAATGGCAACGAGCGTTACATTCCCTACATCATAGAGACCAGTGCCGGCCTTACCCGCCAGCTGCTCATGCTGCTCTGCGATGCGTACGAAGAAGAAAAAGTGGCAGACAAAGGCAATGATGACGACTGGCGCACCGTGATGAAGTTCCACCCCGAACTGGCGCCCATCACCGTTGCGGTCTTGCCCCTCATGAAAAAGGATGGCCTTGCCGAACTGGCTCAGGAAATCCGTCAGGAACTCAAGCAGGACTACGCTACCGACTACGACCAGGCTGGTGCCATAGGACGACGCTACCGCCGCCAGGATGAAGCCGGCACACCCTACTGTGTAACCATAGACTACGACAGCAAGGAAAACGGCACCGTCACCGTCCGTGACCGCGACAGCATGGAGCAGGAACGGGTGCACAAGGACGAGTTGTCAGCCTACATCAGGAACAAGATAAAGAATTACAAGAGGAAGTAGCGTCGCATTGTCATGGTAGGCGCGTCCAGGAAAAGATATCCCCGGACGCGCCTCTGGTGCTGGATTTGCATCCAATCCAGCTACCCTGAAGATCTGTAAGGCTGCAGGAAGATTTCAGCCGTTACGGAGATTCCGTACCGAATCACGTATCTCCAGATGCACAGGCAACTGGAGATTGGCTTCAGCTATCGGTTCTTCACGTATGAGTTTCATCAGCATGGTTATGGCCAGTCGGCCCTTCTCGCTGGAATCCTGATGGACAGTAGTCAGACGGGGTCTTACCAGTCGGGAGAAGATATTATCATCAAAACCGGTAATCGATATTTGCCCTGGGATATCTATGCCTTGGTCCTGCAGGAACGAGACAGCTTCAGCAGCATAATAGTCAGCTGAGAAAACCATCACGGTATAGGGCGATCCGGTAGCTGCAAGCTGCGTATACAGGGCTATTCTTTCTTGCAGGTCTTTTGGCAGCGGAAGGTAGCGGTCTTTCTCCAGCGACAGTCCCTGTTCGCTGAAGGCCTCCTGGCAACCGGCGAAACGGGCAGGGTCTCCACCGGAGAATAGAGGGTTGTTGGCAAGAAAAA
>JAVEXH010000190.1:0-5924 GCA_034004175.1 Spirochaetia bacterium | reverse complement strand
GTAGGTTCGTAATTCGTTGTAAGGTCAATAAAAGTTAAAAGCCGTACCACTAAAGTGATACGGCTTTTAATGCTAGCAGGGGTAGGACTCGAACCTACGACCTCCGGGTTATGAGCCCGACGAGCTGCCAACTGCTCTACCCTGCGTCGATGTTGAGACTATAATACGTAAAACAGAAAAGAATGTCAATGGATGCAGAGCTTTGTGGTAGTAATTTTGGAGTTTTATTTAATTTGGAACGGTTTATGCTGACTGTATGATGGAGAATTCTTCTGATTGACGAGCCTCGCGACATAGCTCTGGATGGCTTTGCGGGTGGAATCAAAGGCAATTTCTGCGGGGTCTATGGTGGTTGGATGTATCCAGCGGACACCGGTTACTTCGTCCGGGTCGCAGGAGAGGTCAAGCTCGTCGAGCATGGAGGCATCAGCGGTGAAGTAGAGGTCGCAGGTGTTGTATACAACCGTACGGTAGGCGTAGGTGTTGGGGAAGCCGGCCAGGAAGTGCATGGCCTCAGGACTTTCCTGCCGAAGACAGGCTGTCAAGGCAAGCTGTCAGTTCCGCCAGCATGAAGGGCTTCTGCAGATAGGCATCGAAGTATGCAAAATCATCTTTAGCCTTCCTGTCTGCTCCGGTTACAGCGACCAGCCAGGGGCGATGGGTTTTGGGTGCTGGTCGTGATTCATGGTTGCCTGAAATCAGACTGGCAGCCTGATGGCCCGATATGCCAGGCATGCGGATGTCCAGAAGTACAATGTCGTAGTTTGTGTGCCTGCAGGCCTCAACCGCAGCCTGACCATCTGTCACTTCATCTACTGTCCATCCATTCCTGGCCAGCATCCGCCTGAGTATGGTCCGGTTCAATTCATCATCATCGGCGATGAGAGCGTGCATGTTTCATAGCTCCTGTGGGTCGGTGCAATCCGTATTGTTGGTGTCATCGGTGCTGTCGGCGCAGAGGGCTATGGCTTGACGGATCATGATCCCTATCCTGTCAAGTACGTTCCGCATTATTGCCGGATCCTCGTGGGGATAGTGTTCTATGAACAGCTTGGTGATTTCAACACCATGGGCACAGGCAAAGCGCTGGAAGGCCGTGCTTATGCGGCCAGCTTCGGTCCGGATATCCACCCGGCTGTCGCTTTTGGAATCCATTGCCTGTCCTATGGCCTTCAGGGCTGCTTCCGCAGAGCTTGCCAGGTAGGCAAGGGCGGAGCCTCTGTCCTGGGGTTTATCACTGTAGCTTGCATTGAAAAATCTGGTGCAGACATTCTCCCTGGCGGCGATGATTTCGGATATGGCTGTCGACAATTTCCGGATGTCTGTTGGTTTTGGAAAGATCTGCTGGAAGAGGGCTTTCTCCTCGCCGATGTCGTCTTCATTGTGGGCGGTCATGGCAAACAGGGGCATGTCCGGGGAATAACGGTTTCCCGAGTATCCCCGAATTGTAGCTGCCATTTGGGATCCACTGTAACCGGGCATCATGATGTCCAGAACGGCAGCGTCCACGTAGTGTTCATCAAGGATACGCATGGCTTCGGCGGCTCCGGAAGCGGTCAGAACCCTGAGCCCGGTGTTCTCTATGAGGGTGCGCATGTACTCCAGGTTCACTTCGTTGTCGTCCACCACAAGGATGCTGTACGGCATGGGAGCGGGGGCTTCGGTGGCCACGGGAATGCCGGCGGGGGCAATCAGGGTGAATACGCTACCTACGCCAGGGTCGCTGTCCACCCGGATCTCGCCACCCATGGCAGCGACGATATTGCGCGCAAGCGCAAGACCAATGCCAGCACCACGTGCAGCTGAACCACGCAGGATGCCTAGCTGGGTAAAGGGCCGGAAAATGCGGTCTTTGTCTACGGAGCCAATGCCCACGCCGGTATCTTTTACGCTCACTTTTACATGGGGAATATTGCCTTCTTTGCATTCCAGGCCGGCCCAGACCTGTATGGTGCCTGATTCAGTGAACTTGACGGCGTTGTCTACCAGTATACCGATGGCCCGGCCCAGACGGTCCGGATCACCTCTGATGATTTCCGATGTTGTTGTTTCGCTCTCCAGGTGCAGGCCTTTTGCTGCGGCCTTGGCCTGGAAGGGTTTCAGAATGGTTTCCATGAAGGGTCTGAAAGGGAAAGCCAGATTCTGGATAGGAGTTTCTCCGCTGTCTGACCGCACATAGTCCAGAATGCCATTCATGATGTCCAGCAAGGCCTGGGCATTCATGAGGATACTCTCAAGCCGTCTTGGAGCATCATCCTGGTTCAATTGCATGAGTCTTGAGGCTGCCAGGATTCCGGCTATGGGGCTCTTGAGTTCGTGGGTCATGCTGGCCAGGAACCGGCTCTTGGCCTGGTTTGCGCTTTCAGCCTCGTCCTTGGCGGTCTTCAGGAGTTCCTCCATGGATTTGCGGGAACTGATGTCCTCCACTATGGCTATTGCATGGGTCACGACCCCGTTCGGGGATCGTATCGGTGCCATGGAGATTTCTGCCCAGTACTGCCCCTCCCGGGCTTTGGGTGCCAGGACCTCACGCTTGGTTTCGAATCCATCTTGTATCTGCCTGCGGATGAGTTCGCTTGTTTCCGGCATGAAGCCGAAGAAGCGGAAAATGGTCTGGCCTATCACGTCGGCTGGTGAATGGCCGGTGAGCAGGAAGAACGATGGATTTACGTATTCCACTTCAAAGGCATGGTTGACCACAAACACGCAGGGGTTCAGCTGGTCAACAGCCTGGTACAGCTTGCGCAGCATCTCCTCGGATTTCCGCCTGAGGGTCATGTCGCGGATGATACCAACAGAGCCCCGGAATTGCCGCTCCCCGTCCCTGGTGTATTCCCCTGCGGCCGAGACCTCACCGTATGAGGTAACCTCTCCTATGATGTCCTGACTGAGACCGGAGGCATCCGGATTCTTCTTCAGTCTTACTTCAAGTTCGCTGGTTCGCCGCTCTATGCAGCGCCGTTCATTGAACAATTTCGGGCTCAGGGCCTGGCCGGTATTGTGTCCGGTGTAGTCGCCGAGCACCTGATCCCGGTCAACTACGGCCAGTTCATCCTCGTGCAGCAGTACGGAATAATGCTGGCCTACAAGCTGTTCAGCCTGGTAGCCCAGGATGGAGACTGAGTCATTGATGAAGGTGATTATACCGTCGGGATCGAGTTCGTAGACTATGTCCGGCAGGGCGTGCACCAGGTCTTCATATCGTCTGACCAACCTGGCTGCCAGACCCTTGGACTGGGTGGTGGCCACTACCAGGCCGGTGGCAAAGGCGGTGAGGGTAGAAAAATCATCTTTGGTCGGTCCTGCTTCGATCAGGATGAATCCATGTTTTTCGGCCAGGATCCTGGCTGCCTGGACCTGATCAGGGAGTGTGTAGACGGCAACGATTGCCGGTCCCCGGGTTCCGGCTTGCTCCATGGCAGGGACGATGGTGGCCGGGTCGGTGATGATGGTGCATTCTTCGTTCTGTGCCAGTATCCCAGCCAGGGCTGTGCTGTCCGGACACAGGCCTGGCTCCATATCGGGCACAGCTGTGCACAGAGCCTCTACAGCCTTTTGTGTCCGGGCAGCATCATCGAAGACGGTGAAAATGCGGAGCTTTGAACTTTGTTTTTGCACCTACCCAATTCTGTTCATTTGGCCGGTAAATGCAAGTTGTCCCCAGCTCCGGATACTCAGATGCGATGTCCGCTTTCCGCCACGGATCGTACTGCTGCAAGCCACGCCTGATCCTTCTGCAGGGTCTCGGCGTCAGGACCCATCCGCCAGGTCCAGTTGTAGCCATCAACTATGCCCGGGACATTTATCCGGTCTTTGGCCGGGTCTTCCGAGCGGTATGCGTCACTTAGATCCAGAAGATCCTGGAGTTGCAGCACGAAGAGTCTGGAAGCTGCAGTGGCAAGGGTGGACAATACCGACCGGGCGGTTTGCGGGTCGAATTTTTCCGTGCCCTGGTGCTCTGGGCAGAAGGCCGCGGCAAAACCCTGCCTCTCGCCTTCGCTTTCCCACCATCCGCGCAGGGTGGAGGTGTCGTGGACGCTGGGGGTGCAGACTGACAGTTCCGGATACTCCGCAAGGACTATGTAAGGCTGGCTTGGGCTGTCCCAGTTCCTGGTCCACCGGGGGATGCGCAATCCGGGTACGCCCAGTTCGGCCATCACCTTTGGCACGCAGGGTGGCACGGCGCCGAGGTCTTCCGCGCAGGGCAACATTCCCGATGCCTTGGCCAGCATGGCAAGCAGGGATCGTCCATGTTGTTCCCAGATGGGTTGTTCTTCAGCCTGTTTCCCGGAAGCCAGATGTTCGAGAGTGCCACGTTCCTGGTCGGAGAGGGTGTTCCAGGCACTGGCATCCCGGAACCGCCAGGTGGGTACAAAGCGGTCATCCTGTATTGGCAATAGCACCCGGTTCCGCCAGGTCTGCAGCAGATGGTTTTCGGTGGCACCATCCAGACCAAGGCTGCGGATGTCCTTTTCGCCATGGATGTCCGGACCGAAAAGATACAGGTCTTCGTTGCCCAGTTGCTGCAGGGAACGGGCTGCCTTGTCCAGGTTACCTCCGGCGTTGCGTACCTGGTCTCCCCGGATATGGGGTTGTGACAGCCACCTGACGCGCTCGTCGGAGAAGCCGTTGGTGTGCAATTCTTCCCGGCTGAGGCTGGCCCCGGGTATGAAGCGGCCGAGGTAGCCGGATTCATCACGCTCGTGCAGGGCCCATATGCGGAAGAAGCCAAGTACGTGGTCTATGCGGAAGGCAGAGTAATAGCGGTCAGCTTCACGGATCCGGTTGAGCCAGAAAGCGTGGCCGTCTTCTTCAAGTGTCTGCCAGTTGTAGGTGGGGAAGCCCCAGTTCTGGCCGAGCTCGGAGAACATGTCCGGCGGTGCTCCTGCCCTCATGTCCAGGTTGAACCAGCGGCGGTCCGCCCAGACATCCGCGGAATCCACGTTCATGAGTATGGGTATGTCTCCCAGCAACACGATGCCGTCAGCTGCCAGTGTTTCGGCTGCCGCGGCGAACTGTCTGGCGCAGTGCATCTGTACCCAGGTGTGGTACAGGCGTTCCTTGGCCGTTGCCGAGTCGGACCACAGCTCCGCCAGCCTGGCCACATCGGGATCGCGTTCTGCCGGCCAGTCCATCCATGCTTTGTGGTTGTTGGCCTCCTTGAGGTGCTTGAACAGGGCATAGGTGCGCACCCAGGGGTTTTCTTCCACGAACGCGGCCAGGGCGACATCAGCCATGATGCTCCTGGCCGATGCATCGAACACCGCACGGAGTGCCTTGTCCTTTACCGCAACTGCTCCATCATAAGGAAATCGCTCTCCCGGTGCAGCTTCCGCGGCAAAAGCATCCAGAGCTGCAAGCGCCTTGGGTGCCTTGGCTGCTTCAGGCAGGTCCTGGACACGGAGGTAGAGGGGATGCAGGGCAAAGGCCGACAGGGCAAAATATGGCGAGCTCTGGCCGCCTGTGTCGTTCACTGGCAACAGTTGGAGTACGGTAAGACCCGCCTTGCGGCACATGGCGCCGAAAGGAACCAGATCCGGGAATTCTCCGACCCTCCAGCTTTTGCTGGTCTTGATGGAAGCCAGGGGAATGGCCGTTCCCATCAGCCTGCGGTTTCCTGCCGTGTATTTCATGCGGTTCCTCCGGTGCCAAGTATACGCTTAGCTGCTCTGGCTTGACCATAGATGACGGACTGTGCGATTCTTGACTAATCAATATGTTAACTAAATAAATTGCGATTTGGTTAACGAAGGCGGGAGCGCGTGCTGGATCCGAATATAGTCAAGCGTTTGCGGGAGGCTACCAAACCGGTTTCAGGTCAGACCATGGCAGAGGAACTGGGCCTGAGCAGGGTAGCCCTCTGGAAGCGCATCGAGACTCTGAAGGCCTGGGGATACGGTATAGAAGCCTCCCGGCGCGGTTAT
>JAVEXH010000189.1:0-5950 GCA_034004175.1 Spirochaetia bacterium | reverse complement strand
TGCCCATAAAACGCCCCTGCTTGCCAGCCGTACCCTGGACGAGCTGACCGGCGTCCATGTCCTGCTCAAGTGTGAAAACCTGCAGAAGGTTGGCGCCTTCAAGGCCAGGGGAGCCTGCAATGCAGTATTCTCGCTGAGCGACGAAGAGGCTGCCAGGGGGGTGGTTACCCACTCTTCGGGCAACCATGCCCAGGCCCTGGCCTTTGCTGCCCGTACCCGTGGCATCCCTGCCAGCATCGTCATGCCCCGGACGGCTCCCAAGGTAAAGGTAGACGCGGTGCGCGGTTACGGCGCGCAGATAACCTTCTGCGAGCCCAATCTGGAGGCCAGGACGGCCGCAGCCGACGAGATCATCGCCCGCACCGGGGCCACCATGGTTCACCCCTACAACGATGCCAGAGTGATAGCAGGCCAGGCCACCTGTGCCCTGGAGATAATCCAGGCGGGCCAGGCTTCCGGCGGGGCGCCGTCAGGCGCGTCGTCAGGCGCGCCATCAGGCGGAAAGCCTGATATCATCATGTGCCCTGTGGGTGGCGGCGGCCTCACTTCCGGCACGGCCCTGTCGGCCAGGTATTTCGGTTCCGGCATTCAGGTTGTAGCCGCCGAACCTGCGGGGGCCGACGATGCCTGGCGCTCCTTCAAATCCCGTAGCTTCGTGCCCCAGACCGGACCGCACACCATAGCAGACGGCCTCCTGACCAGCCTGGGCAGCCTTGGCTTCGGCATCATCCTGGAGACCGTTTCCGACATAGTAACCGTGTCAGAAGAATCCATCATCGCGGCAATGCGCCTGCTCTGGGAGCGCTGCAAACTGGTGGTGGAGCCATCCGGCGCTGTACCGCTGGCAGCCCTGCTGGAAGGCAAGGGCGCCCCCAAGGGTTCCACAGTGGCCATCATCCTGTCCGGTGGCAATGTGGATCTTGAGAAACTGCCCTGGATGAAGGGAGCCTGAACATGTATGAGTCCATCACCGTCCCTACCCTGGTAGTGGACAGCACCAAGGTACGGCGCAATGCCTCCCTGATGCTGGACCGGGCAGCAAGGAACAAGGCCATCCTGCGCCCACACTTCAAGACCCACCAGGCCAGGCAGGTGGGCAGGATCTTCCGTGAACTGGGTGTGGCCTGCGGCACGGTATCCTCGGTTACCATGGCTGAATATTTTGCCGACGACGGCTGGGACGATCTGACGGTGGCTTTCCCGGTTAACCTGCGGGAGATGAACGCCATCAATGCCCTGGCGGGCAGGATACGCCTCGGGTTGCTGGTGGACAATCCGGATTCTGTCAGGGGCCTGGTGGCCGGGCTCAGGAATCCTGTTGATCTGTGGATAAAGATAGATACCGGAACCCACCGCTGCGGTCTGAGCCCGGAAGAGCCCGACAGAGTGGAAGCCCTGCTGGCCGAGGCTGCCGGCTCTCCGCTGATCCGTACGGCAGGCCTGCTTACCCACGACAGCCGTACCTATGCCCTCAGGGGCAGGGAAGCCATAAGCGCCCTCTATCATGAGAGTGCCACAGCAATGATGGAGTTGCGGGCCACGCTGGCGGAAAAGGGCTTTACCGGGCTCGGAGTGTCCATAGGCGACACCCCCTCAGCCAGTCTGGTTGAAGACTGGCTGGGCGTGGATGAGGTTCGTGCGGGCAATTTTGCCTACTACGACCTTCAGCAGGTTGGCACTGGTGCCTGCCAGCCGGAAAGCGTGGCGGTGGCAGTGGCCTGCCCGGTGGTCGGCATATACCCCGAACGTTCCGAAGCGGTCATCTACGGGGGTGCGGTACACCTTTCAAAGCAGTCCCAGCCTGCCATGGACGGGTTCCTGCCCGGTGGCCCCACAGGCACCAACTTCGGCGCGGTCTTCAGGATGGAAGGCGAGCACTGGAACGGTTTCCTTCCCGGGGCCTGGGTACGGGGCGTAACCCAGGAGCACGGCATGGTCCGCATGCAGGCCGATGACCTGTCCCGCCTGAGGGTGGGCGATCTCCTGTTCATCTGCCCGGTGCACTCCTGCCTGGCTGCCCACGCCCTGCGGGAAAACACGCATTTCATCGGCTTTTGATGGGTACACAGGTAAAAACCAGGCTGACTTCACGCGCAGTCTCATATCTGGACAGCTTTCCCCGGCCGGTATGGCTGCTGATGGTGGCCACCTTCGTGGAATCCACCGGCCGGTTCATGGTAGTGCCCTACCTGAGCCTGTACATGCGGGACGCCGGCGTGTCCCTGGGCACCCTGGGACTGGTACTGGGAGCTGCGCCGGTAGCCAACGTGATTTTCGGGGCCTGGGGTGGCCAACTGTCCGACCGCTGGGGCCGCAAACCCGTACAGGTGCTCGGGGTAGCCCTGAGCGGCCTGGCCATGTTCGGGTTTGCCTTCACCGGCGCCAGGCCCATGGTGCTGGCCTTCCTGAACTTCATGAATGGCATGACCAGGACCTTCTACCGGCCGGCCACCAGTGCCGCCCTTGCCGACCTCTGCCCGCCGCACAAGCGCTCCGAGGCCTTTGCCCTGAACCGCATAGCCATCAATGCCGCCTTCGGGCTTGGTCCTGTCCTGGGCGTTGCAATCTTCCAGGCCGCCCCCAAGGCTGGCTTCATCATCGGGGGCCTGTTGAATCTGGCTGTCGGTCTGTACATAGCTCTGGTGATACCGGAATCCGCCCCGCTGAAGGCCAGAACCAGAGATGAAACCTCAGAGCCGGGCTCCTGGGCAGAAATAGCCAGGGATGCAGGTTTCTGGGTCTGGACTGCGGGCATGACCCTTGTCTGGGGCGCCTACGACCTGATCCAGAGCTTCCTGCCCCTGCATCTGCGGGACAACGGAATACCACTGTGGACCTACGGAACCATGCTCACCGTAAACGCCTTCATCTGTGTAACCGCCCAGTTGCCTGCATCCAGGGCGCTCAGGGTGGCTCCCATTGCCCCCTCGGCTGGGTGGTCAAAACTGGCCTTTGCCATTGGCTTCCTGGGCTTTGCCTTCCTGCAACACCCGGCGGCCCTCATACCCGCCATGATTGTCCTGAGCTTCGGTGAGGTCTGGGGCTCGGCGGTGCAGGCCCGCTACATACCCGAGCATGCCAGGCCAAGCCTCATGGGCAGGTACATGGGCCTGTCCACCGTCAGCGAACTGGGGCGGGCAGCAGCTGCTCCTGTCGCTGGTTTCCTGATGGGCGCTGCCGGAGGAGAAGCGGTCTTCATCATGGCTGCGGGTCTTGCAATGGCCGGAGGGGCCCTCCTGTATCTGTCCGGTAAGGCCCAGGACCAAAGGCCCAGGCTGGCCTGAAGATCAAGAGCCCCCAAATAGTCAAAAATCCCTTGTTGTCTGCTTTCTTTTTCATGGCTCTGCACCTAGACTGTCAGATACCATGAAGATCATCGTAGGCCACAGCAACATGGACCTTGACTGCATAGGATCCATAACCCTCGCACGGTACCTGTACCCGGATCACCTGCCGGTGAAGAGCTACCTGGTTCACCCTGTAGCCCGGAAGCTGATGAACCTCTATGAAGACCGGCTGGGCTTTGCCACCACCGCCGATCTGAAGGGCCAGAAGATATCCCGCATGGTGGTGGTGGACACCAGGGCCATGGACCGCATTGCCGAATATCTCCGGGGCGTGGAGGACCAGCACACCATAGAATTCGAGGTCTACGACCACCACCCCAACGAAGGCCGGGACATTCCGGCGGCAAGGATCCACGAGAGGCCCTTTGGCGCCAATACCACCCAGCTTGGTCTGGCCCTCATCAAGCAGGGCATCTTTGTGGAGCCCGAGGATGCCACCATAGCCCTAACCGGCATCTATGCCGACACGGGCAACTTTACCCACCCCAATGTAAGCAAGGAAGACTTCGAAGTGGCTGCCTTCCTCCTGACCCAGGGAGCCTCCCTGGCTCTGGTAAAGGACTTCCTGGTGCCCCTCAAGGAAAAGCACCAGATGGTACTCTTCCATGAAATACTGAATCTGCTTGAAAAACATTCCATCCGGGGCCATCTGGTTCAGACCTGTTACCTGGAACTGGAGGAAGACAGCCAGGGCCTGGGAGCTGTGGTGGAACAGGTGTTCGAAGTGGAACATGGGGAAATATTCTTCGGCTTCTTCTTCTTCAGGAAAAAGGCCAAGCTGCTCATAATCGGCCGGAACAACAATGACAGGGTAAGCCTGAACGAGATACTGTCCGGTTTCGGCGGTGGCGGCCACAAGCAGGCTGCGTCCGCTACACTGAAGACAGACGAGGGCCAGCCTGTTGTAGTCAGGGTGCTCGCCTACCTGGAAGACATGCTGGCTCCAGCCGCCTGCGCCAGGGATCTCATGACTGAAACAGTGGATGTCCTTGCTCCGGATTCCAGCCTCCTGGAGGCTTCGATCTTCCTTGAATCTGTCTCCCACACCGGCGCTCCGGTAGTGGACGCCGAAAACCGCCTGGTTGGCTTCCTGACCCTCCGGGACATAAGCAAAGGCCGCAAAGCCGGGCAGATGCATGTCCCGGTACGGAACTTCATGACCAAAAACACCATCAGCGCCACCCCGGATACCACGGTGCGGGAGATAGACGAGCTGATCTTCGAAGGCGACGTGGGCCATCTGCCCATCCTGGAGGACGGCAGACTGGTGGGCATAGTCACCCGGAGGGACCTGCTGGATTACAAGAGGGACAACAAGCGCCGCCGGGAGGCGATACTCTCCACCGGCACTGCTCTTGTGCATAGAAACTGAATTGTGCTAGCTTTCAACTGCTGAAACGCAGCACAACGGAGGTTCCCATGGCTACTTACGCAGAAGATTTCATGGCCCGGATTGCAGCAAGGAATCCGGGAGAGCCGGAGTTCCACCAGGCAGTACACGAGGTAGTCCATTCCCTGACACCCGTCATGGACAAGAGCCCCCACTACCGTAAACACAAAATTCTGGAACGCCTGACCATACCCGAGCGCACTGTCATGTTCCGGGTGCCATGGATCGATGATTCAGGCGAGGTACAGGTGAACACCGGCTACCGTGTGGAGATGAGCAGCGCCATAGGCCCATACAAGGGCGGTTTGCGCTTCCACTCCACCGTGTACCTGGGCATGCTCAAGTTCCTGGCCGTAGAGCAGGTGCTCAAGAACTCGCTGACCACCCTGCCCATGGGCGGTGCAAAGGGCGGCTCCGACTTTGACCCCCACGGCAAGAGCGACTGGGAGGTCATGCGTTTCTGCCAGAGCTTCATGACCGAGCTGTACCGTCACATAGGCCAGTTCACCGACGTGCCCGCCGGCGACATAGGCGTGGGCGGCCGCGAGATAGGCTACATGTTCGGCCAGTACAAACGGATAACCAACGAGTTCACCGGCGTACTTACCGGCAAGGGCATCAAGTGGGGTGGCTCGCGGATACGGCCGGAGGCCACCGGTTACGGCTGCGTCTACTTTGCCCAGGAGATGCTTGCCACCCGCAAGGACAGCATACAAGGCAAGACCTGCCTGGTCTCGGGCTCAGGCAATGTGGCCCAGTACACCGTGGAGAAACTGATAAGCCTGGGTGCAAAACCCGTGACCCTGTCTGATTCAAACGGCTCCATCTATGATGAAGAAGGCATCGACCGCGCCAAGCTGGACTACGTGATGGAACTGAAGAACAGCCGCCGTGGCCGCATCAAGGAGTACGTCCAGCGCTACCCCAAGGCTGTCTATCATCCCCGGGACGACAAAGCGGAAGCTGACCCCCTCTGGAACCACCCGGCAGACTGCGCCTTTCCAAGCGCCACCCAGAACGAGATCAACGGCAAGGATGCAGCCAACCTGGTACGCAATGGCGTGAAGCTCGTGGCCGAAGGCTCCAACATGTCCACCACTCCCGAAGGCGTGGCGGTCTTCCACAGCAACAACAAACTGTTCGCACCAGGCAAGGCCTCCAACGCCGGTGGCGAAGCACCCTCAGGCCTGGAGATGAGCCAGAACAGCAAGCG
>JAVEXH010000188.1:0-5950 GCA_034004175.1 Spirochaetia bacterium | reverse complement strand
GGTCCTCTCGGGGGACAACAGGCTCAATGAGTTCATTCGCGTGCAATGTGAGGCCTTCGGTACGGAATTCGTGCCTGTGTTCTTCACTGACAGGACCGAGGTCATTGAATTTCTCAAGTACGAGCTGCCCGAGATAAAAATAATATACTTTTCTGATCCGGCCATAGACGCAGCAGGCATACTCGAAGAAATCCGCAAGGATCCCTGGCTTCATTACGGTGGTGTAGTCGCCATCCATGATGACCTCGAAGAAAAAGACATACTGGAAGCCATGCGCGACCAGAACATCATTGCCGTAATGCGCAAGAAAGAGGTTGAGCACGGCTTTGACCGCCTGCTCAAGATCCTTGGCCAGAACAAACAGATCCTGTTCCAGAGAGGGATCCAGCAGCATCTTCTCAAGAAGATTTCCGCCTCCTTCGTGATAGACAACGACCCCCTGGACATCACCACCTATTCAAACCTGGTAACCAACTACCTCTTCAATGCCAACCTCATCAACCGGGAAGGCAAGGAAAAACTGCACGTAGCCTTACTGGAACTGCTCATCAACGCAATCGAGCATGGCAACTGCAAGATCAACTTCGACGAGAAAACCCGCTGGCTGGAACAGAACGGCGACCATATGGATCTGATCCGGGCCAAGAACCAGGATCCTGCGATACGTGCCCGGAAGGTGTACTTCACCTATACCATCAGCCCGGATTCAAGCCGCTTCGTGATCCGCGACGAGGGCGACGGTTTTGACTGGAAGGCCAGGATGGCCACCAAGAAGGAGGGCCCCCTCCTGCACGGCATGGGTATGAAAATGGCCGGCCTCTATGTAAGCGAGCTGCGATACAACGACAAGGGCAACGAGGTCAGCTTCGAGATGCCCCACCAGCGCAATGAATCCAACGCCATCCCGGCCATCTTCGATCAGTCGCAGGAACTGGTATTCGAGGACGGCCAGTACATCTGCTCCGAGGGCGAGGAGTCCGACTACCTGTACTACATCGTGTCAGGTTCCCTGTACATATATTCCAAGGGCAAACTGGTATCAGCCCTGACCCCGGATGATATGTTCATGGGCGAAATGAGCTTCCTGCTGTCAAACCGCCGGTCGGCAACCGTGGTGTCCAAGGGCAGGAGCGTGCTTATCAGTATCTCAAAACAGGATTTCGTCAACCTCATCAAGGAGAGTCCGCATTACGGCATCTTCCTGGCACGCCTGCTGGCCCAGCGGTTGGCCAAGCTGAACCTTCGCATGTCACGGCTCAATACCGAATACCTCAAAGTAAAGAAGGAACTGTCCCTGACCGCCCCCAGAACCTGATAAAAAGCCGTTCTACAAGCACACCGAGGCAAATTCAGGAGCAGTCTCAATAATTCTCGTGCAGCCGCACCTTTTCAACCTTGCCTGTCCGGCGGAGTTCGGTGAACAGGGCATCCAGGTCACAATCGAGGGGCACTTTGACCAATGCAGACAACCGGGTCTGTTTCTTCCGGACCGCCAGGGACGCATCTACCGTCTGTATTCCTATGCCGAACAGGCGCAGGGTTGAATAGACCGCTGTCCGGTCCAGGGAGCTGCCCTCATACCATATCTGCAGGAGCTTGAGCCGCTCACCAGGAAACCATAGCTTTTCAAGAGGCTCGAGTATGGTAAGCACGATCAGACCCAGAGCCAGTACGATCAGACCTACCTGCCACATGCCAGCACCAATCGCCAGGCCTATACCGGCAACAAACCAGATGGTTGCCGCAGTGGTCATTCCCTTCACGTTGTTGCCTACCTTGATGAAAGCTCCGGCACCCAGGAAACCTATACCTGACACCACCTGTGCTGCGATTCGCCCGGGATCACCCTTGTCGCCCGATATGGTCTGGGGCAACCATATCGAAAGCATCATGAGAAGGGTAGCACCAAGGCCGATGATGATGTGGGTGCGCCAGCCAGCAGCCTGTCTGCGCATTTCACGCTCCAGACCGATCAGGCCACAGGCAAAGAGGCTGACAAAGAGACGGGCACAGGCGGCAGGTACATCAAGGACCGGTCCGCCCAGCCAGATAAACACTTGTTCCACGGTGATCCATCCTTGGAATCCATTGTACCTCCCTGAGCTGGGAGCGTCGATACATACACCGAAACAGCCGGGTACTGTGCAGAAGTGGCCCGAGGCACAATAACTGCACAGGATCAGAATAAAAAACCCGGTACCAACGTACCGGGCATATATCAAAGGGCGTTTGCCCCGTCAGGCTACGTAGCTTGCCAGACGGTCGGAACGGCCGGGAACGGAGAGGCGCTTGAGGGCGTTCTTCTCGATCTGCCTGATGCGCTCCTTGGTAAGCTTGAAGCGGTCACCGATTTCCTTGAGACTCATGGCCCGCCGGCCATTCAGGCCAAAGCGGTACTGTACAACTTCGCGTTCCTTCTCGGAGAGGGTCTCCAGGACGGTGTTGATGTCTTCCTTGAGTGACAGTTCCAGTACATGTTCGTCGGGTGACTGGTACTTGTCGTTCTCTATGAAGTCACCCAGAACGCTGGAGTCGCGGTCATCAAAAACAGGGCTTTCAAGGGAAACCAGGTCGCGGGACACGTTGACCAGATCCGCTACGTGGCTGACATCCATGTCCAGCATGCGGGCGATCTCGGCAATCTCTCCATCTTCGGACTTGCCGGCACCTATATAGCGGCGGGCCTTCTCGATCTGAACAAGCTCATTGGCACGGTTCAGGGGCAGGCGGATCATGCGGCTCTTCTCGCATACGGCCTTGAGTATGGCCTGGCGTATCCACCACACAGCGTAACTGATGAAATGGTAGCCTTTGTCCACATCATAGCGCTCTATCGCATTGATGAGCCCTATGTTGCCCTCCGAAATGAGGTCGGATAAAGGCAAGCCCTGGTTCTGGTAGCGTTTTGCCACATTGACCACGAAGCGCAGGTTGCTCTTTACGAGCATTTCCCTGGCATGCTTGTCGCCCTTGGCAGCGGCACGTGCATGAAGGTCTTCCTGCTCCCTGGTCAGAAGCGGTATGCGGTTGATTTCCTTGAGATATATGGACAGGACATTGGCGTCCTTAGAGGGGTCAGTAACGGCAATCTGTTTTCTGTTGGTCTTCATGATTATCCTCCTGCACCTTTACTAATGCAGGAATCGTGCCAAGTAAAACCCGACTGCAGGCATCAATCGCGCTTAAAGCAACTTCGCAGCAATTTAAAAATAAAGCTATTCCCTATAAGAAATTAAAAAAAGAAAGTTCCCTTTGCTTCAATTGTTCATCCCGATAAAAGTCAATGATTCCAGGCAAAGGCACACAAACACCAGCCCCAAAGCACCCCAAGACAAAGAAAGTCAGGGATGAGCTGTATCTTTTTGAAACGCTATGCCTAACGGCGCAGGGCAGGTGTTTCAAAAAGAGCCACAATCTTTATTTCTGACTGATTTTGTCTCTTTTTTACCCTTGGTCCAGTTCGAAGGGCATACGCACCCTGCCGCAACACCGGGAATATGGCAGACCAGAACCACAAGGACAGCGGCTGTCGGCATAAACCTGCTCACCGGTACGGAAATTGGCAGCAAGGATGCGGGCTGTAGCTCCGGAAACAGGAGAACGCTCCTGGAGTGCAGGAAACTCTATCTGCACCTCACGGAAGGCATCCAGCTTGTCGGCACAGGAACCGGCAGGCTCTTTCCTGCTCTTGCCCAGGCTCACCCAGGCGGCGGCTATCAGCTTGAGTATCTCCTCCAGCTCCTCCTGGCTGGCAAACCTCCGGCCCGGGACACCTGAAAGGTAACGCCGTACCTGGATGGCAAAGAAGGCCTTGTAATCGTCATGCTCCGCGCAGGAGGCCCGGGGCATTCCGTAACCGTTCACCTTCCGGTTGTACATGGCCCGTCCGTGACCACGCCGGTCCAGCTTCTGGGCGCTCGCCAGAGCTTTTACGGCCGGTCCGTCACGTCCAAGCTTGAACAACACCACGGACAGCCAGTACAGGCGTCGTGCCAATTCATGATGCAAGGCAACCGGACACGCTGCAACGGCTTCCCGCAACAACGGCAGAGCACGAACTGGATCATGGTTTTTCAGTGCCCGTCTGGCTGCCGAGAACGCATGGACCGATTCCCGGTAGGCTGATTCCTTCATGCAATAAAGGTACTGACAAAATTGGTAACGATCAAGGAATCCTTGACAGGAGCAGGACCAGGCTTCTGGGACCCACAACATAGCTGTCCTGGGGGTGGATGGCAGGTTCTTCTCCATGGCCAACGATATCCTGGGGTGATTCAAGGGATGTATCGATAACCCTGCACCAGCGCCAGCCAGGCTGGGGATGGCAGACCCTGAAGCGCACGTCCTTGATGCCTGCATTCACGATCAGGAAGAAATCATTGTCATCCCGGTCGGCCACGATGTCAGCCCTGGAGCCATCCAGCCGTGCCGCAATCACCTCGTCGATCCGTGCCCAGTCAGGGGGGCCGCCTTCAGGTCCGAACCATTCTATGTCAGGCAAGGCGTTGTAGTTGGAATCCTTGCCGGTGAAGAACTCGGGCCGGTGAAAGGCCGGGTGGGCCTTGCGGAAGGCTATCAGTTCCCTGGCAAAACGGAGCAGGCCGGCATTCTTCTTGACCAGGCGCCAGTCGAACCAGCTGATCTCGTTGTCCTGGCAGTAGGCGTTGTTGTTGCCCTTCTGGGTCCTGCCGAACTCGTCACCGCCAAGTATCATCGGCGTGCCAATGGACAAAAGGAGGGTGGCCAGCAGATTCTTGGCTTGCCGTTCCCTCAGGGACTCGATGGCGGGACTGCGGCTCGGACCTTCTTTGCCGTGGTTGAAGCTGAAATTTGAATTGTGGCCGTCGTTGTTGTGTTCACCATTGGCCTGGTTGTGCTTGCCGTTGTAGCTTACCAGGTCATGCAGGGTAAAACCGTCATGGCTGGTGAGGTAATTGATGGAATGAAAGGGCTTGCGGCCATCCCGTAGGTACAGGTCGCTTGAGCCGGTCAGCCTGGTAGCCAGGGCTCCCACCATCTTGTCGTCTCCGCGCCAGAAACGGCGTATGTCATCCCGGTAGCGGTCGTTCCACTCGGCCCAGCGCCCGCCCGGGAAGCCGCCGACCTGGTAGGCTCCTCCGGCATCCCAGGCCTCGGCTATGATCTTGGTCTGCCTGAGCACGGGATCTTCGGCTATCTGCTCTATCACCGGAGGATTCTCCAGGAGATTGCCCTTCTGGTCCCGCCCTAGGATGGAACCCAGGTCAAAGCGGAAGCCGTCTACATGCATGTCCACCACCCAGTAATGCAGACAGTCCACGATGAAGGAGCGGACCACAGGATGGTTGCAGTTGAGTGTGTTGCCGCAGCCCGAATAATTCTTGTACCGCCGGGGATCCTCGTCCAGCATGTACCAGATGGTATTATCCAGGCCCCGGAATGAAACAGTAGGCCCCAGTTCATTGCCCTCGCCGGTGTGGTTGAAAACCACGTCCAGTATGACCTCGATGCCGGCTGCATGAAGTTCCCTGACCATGGTCTTGAACTCCGTTACCTGCTGTCCCATGGCACCGGTCGACGAGTACAAGCCCTTGGGGGCAAAGAAGGCCAGAGTGCTGTACCCCCAGTACTGGGCCAGTGGTTTGCCCGAGGTCGGGCTGAGCCTGGGATTCTCGAACTCGTCGAACTCCTGGATAGGAAGGAGTTCAAGGCTGGTTACTCCCAGTTCCTTGAGGTAGGGAATTTTTTCGATGAGCCCCTGGTAGGTTCCTGGTGCGGACACACCCGAGCCCTTGCCTGCGGTAAAACCCCTGACATGCGTTTCGTAGATCACACAGTGCCGCACGGGCAGGTTCAGCGGACGGTCACCCTGCCAGTCAAACTCGTCATCATCGATCACGATGCATTTCGGCATCATGGCGGCATCATCTATCTGCGAGAAGGACAGATCTGCACGGGGATCATGGATCTC
>JAVEXH010000187.1:0-5950 GCA_034004175.1 Spirochaetia bacterium | reverse complement strand
AGGCAGTGCCGGTCTCGGTATCGGCGTCCGGGGTCTACGATGGCATAGGCAGGGTACGGGCAGCCACCTCAGACGGAGCCGTGGCTGTGGTGCATGTTGCCTTCCCTTATGATTCCCAGGACAGGCAGTTCAGGGAAGAGCTAGCAGCCAGGCGGATCGATCTGAAAGCCACGGTAAAGGGCTTTTTATCCGGCAGAACCGTTGCCGACCTTCATCCGTCCAACGAGAACACCGTAAAAGCCGCCCTCAGGGACACCATGAACAGCCTGCTGGTCTTCGGCAGGATAGAGGAGCTGTACTTCGCCGAGTTCGAGGTGATTCCCTAAACCTTCATGCCCGGCAACTCCAGGCTCAGGATTCGCCCCGCACCTCGCTCTCCATGTCATCAAGGAACCGTTGCATCCGTTCATGCCGGTCAAGAGCCAGCTTTCTTCCCGTGGCGGTATAAAGACCATCCTTGATACGCCCCAGCTTTATCTCCCACTCACGCTGCATGGAATCGTTCTCCACGGCGTTGTTGGCAGGATCGACTCCTGCCCAGGATTCCGGGTAATAGTGTACAGACCGACCATGTTCGCCGAGCCACAGATACGCCCTGGCTACACCCACCGCACCTATGGAATCCAGTTTGTCAGCATCATACAGGCAGCGGGCCTCGATGCTGCCGGGCACCCTGCCGCGACGGTGGCGGTGGGTCAGAATGGCAGAAATCACCTGGTCCACAAGCCCAACAGGCAATCCAAGCTCAAGCAGGAAAGGCTGTGCCAGCTCGGCCGACAGCTCTTCGTGCCTGTCCGGGTCCGGACCTATCCTGGCTTCCAGCCCCCGGCCTATGTCGTGCAGCAGGGTGGCAAGCCGGACTATGAACAGGTCTGCGCCTTCTTCACTGGCCAGGCGTTCCGCCAGGGCATAAACCCTTTGCACATGGGAAAAATCATGACAAGGCGGCGTACCCCTGTGCCGCTCGATGGCAAAGGCACCTACCTTTTCCAGTATCAGTTTCTCGTCGATCATGGTGAGACGATACGCTTCCGCACCCGGCTGTGCAAGGTGCCTATGGCATGGCATACGTAAAGCAAGCCACTGAGCCTTGCAAGCAACCGTGTCCTTCAAGGCAGCAAACACGTGGGAACCTGCTAGTCAGGCTGCCAGTATGTACCTTTGGAACACTCTTGGCAGGTGCCAGCTTTTTAGTGTTTCATATTTACACACTACATCGGGTCATTATGACTCATTTTTTGTTTCATTTTGAAACATCGGAATTGATCCCAGCTTGGGAAAACCCCCAAGGAGCCAGGAACAATTGAAAGACACAGGTCAGAATACCAGACTGCACTACTGCAAGGCTTGGGGGCTACACGCCAGCAACTGAAAACACGAGCTACTAATTCCTTTTTATAAATGCAATTAACTCAGTCAACCCTGATTCAATAATCTCCATTGATCATACTACACAACCCGATTCAATCGAAAACAACAAAAATCTACTGCCAGAAAAAATAATTCATAGTTGGCACGTTTATTGCATATATATAAGTGGATGCGATGAGAGGCCGTGGGCCACACACCACCGCACCGAACATACACATTACACCTTCAAGGAGGTTCATGATGAAAAGCGTAGTTACCTACAACCCCGATCCCGTACTCTCCGTTTTTGACGACTGGGACAGGATGATCGGCGATTTCCTGGGAAGGGGCGTACGCTCCGGCTCCAGCGCCTCGACCTGCGGCTATCCCGCGGTTGATATCCGTGAAGAGAAAGAACGCTACGTCCTTGAGGCAGAAATGCCTGGCCTGGGTGAAAAAGACGTGGACATCAAGGTGAACGACCGGGTGCTGACTGTTGCGTCTGTGAAGCAGGAAGAGAAGTCCGAGGAGAAGAACAGCCATTTCCTGATCCGCGAGAGGGGAATCAAGACCTTCCGCAGGGCCTTTACCCTGCCCCGAGATGTGGACGTAGACAAGATCGGCGCCAGCTTCAAGGACGGCCTTCTCAGCATCGTCCTGCCCAAGCGGCCCGAAGCCCAGGAGAAGACCATAGCCATAGCCCGCGGCTGAGCAACCCCTGACAGAAACGGGCCCTTGCCCGGCGCAGGAGCTTAGAGGGAAGAAGGCGGCCACCACGGCCGCCTTCTTCTTTTTCCTTACCCTCTTCTGCGCCAGGAAGACATGTTCAGAATGGTTCGTAGCCCTCGGCATAGCTGACGGAATCCAGGATCATGCCGTAAAGACTGTCGGGTTCCACCAGTTCCGGTTCAGGGGCTAAGACCACAAAAGCCCAGACCTGGCGGGCGGCATGGACCAGCCGTATACGGACTTCTCCTGCCGCATTGCCGTGCACTGCAGCAGCCAGGACTTCATAGTGATACGGATGAGCCTCTGTCTCTATGGTGGCCGCTCCACGGCGGGACACTATACGCAGATCATATTGGGTAACCACACTGCCAAAGGCCTTGAAGGCATTGCTGAATACCCGGTCAGCCTGGGTATCGGGATCCTCGTTCCTCCCGAGGGCATAGGTCTTGAAAACGAGGGCCATCACGGCATCGTCCTCATCCGAAAGCCGCAGCGCACCCTCGGCCAGTTCATCAACCGTCATCCAGGCAGGGAACATGAACTGCAGGGGAACCTCATCCAGGTTCCAGTATGCGAAGGGATCATCCCCGCTTTCCTCGAAGTCTACCAGCCACTCAAGGTCATCATCAAAACTGTTGCCCATGTAGGTGCAGGAATGGAAATAGGGGTAGGCCTCGCCGGTGGTCAGCGTCTCCATATCGTTCCAGGCAAAATCACAAAACTCGAAACCCCAGTCCAGGGTTCCCTCGCCGAAATACAGGAACTCGCTGCCTTGGTTGTCACTGAAGGAGCAGCCGCTGAAATACACGGCGTTGGAGCCGTATACTCCCAGGAGGGGCCAGGATCCTTCGTTGCGGACAATGCTCACCTCATCGAAGAATACGGAATCCGAATCCTCTATCCAGACTGCCCCGGCAGTGCATTCTCGTATGGTGCCACCACTGACTTCCACACCCAGGGAATCTGAAATCTCTATGCCTATCGATCCGGAACCATAGAGGTCGCAGTCCACGACCCGCACATCCTGCATGCCGGAGAACCCGAGCACACCAGCCGAGCAGGGGCCTGAAACCTTGTGCCCGAGGGTCAGCCCTTCCAGGACCAGACCAGTCCCACGGTGAAAGCCGAGGGTACGGGCATAAGGCGTGTCAGCGACCAGTTCCGCGCCCTGACCGCGTATGGTCAGACCAGAGGAGTCTGCAATCTGCAGTTCCATGCCACCATCCACAGGCACCCAGCGTACCGCCGGATTGTCAATGCCATAGCCATCGCTGAGAATATACCGCCCCGGTGCCAGCTCCACTACCCGGTCGGGTCCGAGGGCTTGCACAAACTCTGCAACCGTGGTTACCCGATGCACCTGCTGGGCAGCCAGGGGGCTCAAGGCCAGGAACAATGCAACAGCCAGAACCAGTCGTCGCGCTGACATTGCGGACCTCCTGCCCCCCAGTATACACCCTGCCAGACCGATCAGCGGATTATTTTCCGTGCTTCTATATAGAAACGTTTCTCCGGTGCCTCGCCCATGCTGAAGGTCTTCCGTGGCATCACACCGTCACGGATGACCGTGGCAAAGAACCCACCCTTGTCTATCGGAGGCAGATACAGACCAAGATTGCCAGGCTTGCGGGCCAGGGTCTCGAGGCTGTCGGTGCCGTGGATGTAATCTATGACCGTGTCAGGGTGGGCCTTCAGATGAGCGTCCAGAATTTCCTGGATAGTACCCGCAGCCAGCTTGGACACGGGCTTGGCAAAGCGGATCAGACCGGAAGCGGAAGCTGAAACAAAGGCAAAACGGTGCTCTGCGGTAGCTTCGTCGGCTTTTTTCACCGCCGTAGCCCAGGGCATGGATTCGTAGGTTCCGCCAGCAGCCGAAATTGCCGCCATGAGGGCTTTCTCGTCGGCCTTGAACAAGACCCGGTGGATGGGATGGAAAGGCAACCCTTCATCGTAGATGTTCACCAGCTCCACCAGAGCATAGCGCGCCGGATGGTTCATCAAGTCAGGATCAGCCGCGTTGGACTTCTTCGTTTCTTCCCAGATGGCCTTGGCGGTGGCAAGGGAATGATTGCCGTCACCAACGGCAAAGAGCAGAGGATGGGAATTGGCATACCGCTTTTCGTAGGCAAACCTGTCGCCCAGCTTTTCCAGGGCAGCCACCACAGCCTCCAGAAGCTCCGAATCTCCGACCAGAGCGCCTCGTACCTTTCCGGAGCCCTTCATGAGCTGGAAATCATACAGCATCGGCAGGGATGACATCCTGGCATACAGCGGCTCTATGACCGTGCAGTTGGGGTCGTCTATGAGGAGCATGATATGGGGCACCTCGAGGGGAGCACCGCGCCGTATGTCCATGCGCGGTGGCAGACGCTCCACTATGGTGCCTTCGGTGGGACGGATCAGGGATGTTACCCCCTTGCCGTACTGGTAGCACTCGAGATCAACAGCCATTACAAGACCCTTGCGGGGATGCTTTTCAAAAGGTGTAAAGCGTTCCACCAGGACAAAACCTGGCTGAGCCGGCTTGACGATGCCCCGGGCAAGATAATCGGCCATGGCAGCCCTGATGCGGGTCACCCGGTCGGCCTTGTCGTCATCCTCGAGGTAGCACTCAGGGAAGATCAGATTGAGGGTACTCGGCTCCTTGCCTACGAAACCGGCTACAGATTCCCAGTATTCGTGTTCGCTGGAATACTGGTCGCAGGCCACGACAGCCCATTTGACAGGATCCACCCCTTCCGCAGGTAAGTAAACTTCGGGCACCTGGACGCCCAGGGCACTGAAACGTTCTTTGAGCTTGGTCACGGTTCTCTCCTTTTGATGGCAGTGACGCCCGGAGGCCATTATGTCCGCAATGTCGAAATTGGTCAAACATGGAGCCGCTAAACCGGCCGCTTTACCTTGCCCGGCCCGGCGGGCTAGTATGCTGCCATGGTAACAAGCAAGCGTGTCGCAATACTCCTGGCCACGGCGACAGCCATAATCTGGGGTCTGTCCTTCCTGAGCATAAAAATCGCTGTCACCGTTGTGCCGCCCATGAGTCTGGGCCTGGCCCGTTTCGTGATTGCCACAATCTTGTTCATGCTGTTCTTTGCTGCCAAGCGCTCGTTGCCCAGACTGGCCCTGCGTGACCTGCCCCTGATGGCAGGATCCGGCCTTATCGGCGTAACCCTGTATTTTGCAGGAGAGAACAACGGCATCATGCTGCTGTCCGCATCGGAATCCTCGATAATCGTCGGAACCATTCCAGTGCTCACCGTGGTTGCAGACAGGTTGTTCACTGGTGCCAGGCTGCGTGCCCTTCAATATTCCGGGGCCATCATATCGGTTATGGGGGTCAGCCTGATGGTGGTGGAATCCCTGAAGATCAGCGCCCAGCCGATGGGATACCTGTACATGGGCATAGCCGCCCTGGCCTGGGTAGCCTATGCCTTCGCAACCCGTCCTATGCTGGCTAAATACTCACAGACCGAGGTCACCTTCTGGCAAGGCCTGTTCGGTGCCCTTGGCTTCCTGCCCTTTGCCCTCCTGGAGAGTATGGACTGGGCCGGGCTGACACCTCTCATCATCATGAATGTCCTGTATCTGGCGGTTTTCTGCTCTGCCCTTGGCTACCTGTTCTACATCATAAGCATGGATGTTCTGGGAGCCGGCGTGGCCAGCGTATTCATCAACCTGATTCCCGTGGTGTCTGTGGTGGCCTCGTTCTTCATCCTTGGAGAACGGCTCAGCCCCCTGCAACTCGGCGGTGCGGCAGTAGCGGTGGCCGGCGTCTATCTGACCACCATGAAGGCCCGGAAGCCGCGGCCGGAAACAGTACCCACCTGAGACTCGATGCCCACCGGGACTCAATATCCGTCTGAAAGGCTCC